>JASFIK010000084.1:0-6101 GCA_050122705.1 Candidatus Omnitrophota bacterium
AAAGGTAATTTTGATAAGCAAATAGCGATGAGATTATTAAATGAAGAATTATATCCTTTGAGACCAATCGTGAGAGTAAAAAACTCATATCAATTTGAAAATTTATTCTACTTGTTTCCGTTAGGAACCAGATTGCCTTTTATGATCCCGCTAATTAAAAAAATAGTGAAACTGCGGTTAACTTACTTATTTTGGATCTTGAGTTTTATAAATATTGCAATATTTCATTTTCAATTAAAGCGTTTTTTCAATGTTTCCTGGATTCAGGGTTTTAAATATTTTCTTAGTACGAACAATATAAAGAAACGCACTAATGTATTCAATGTTTATTTACCTTAAAAAAGTATTTTTGATAAATTTACTTTATGTGAACATGATTGGAAACTTCATGTAATAATCGTGCAGTTACAAAAGGCAAAATTTGAAGTAAGGGCTTATATTAGTGAGTTTGTTATGAATTCGACACCCCGGCTTCCCTCTTTAAATAGCAGATAAATCTGCAGTTCTGAAAAAATTTTAGAAATGAATAATAATAGAGATAAGGTTAAAATAGAAAAGGACTTTCATGATAGATTAGCTATGAAGGTTAATTTCGATGAACTTATATCTTTTATCAGGCCAAATTTTGAAGCCTGTACTGCTCTGGACAATAAATTCATCATGAGAGAGGTGGGTGATTTAACAGGTAAAAGAATACTTGAATTAGGATGTGGTTTTGGAGAAGCTAGTATATATTTTGCTTTAAAAAAAGCAGAGGTAATAACGGTAGATGTTTCTCCTGTCTCAATCCAAGTTCTTAATCTGCTCGCCGAAAGATGTGGTGTTCAGGGAAAGATTAAACCAAAAATTCACCAAGCAGAGGATTTATCTTTTTTGAGCAATGATTCTATTGATATGGTCTATAGTAATTCCTTACATCACACTTGCTACAGAGAAACTATTGATGAAGTATACAGGGTTCTAAAAAAAGATGGTATAGCCTTTTTCATCGAACCGCTAAATTATAATCCTATAATAAAAATATATAGGAAATTAGCCAAAGGATTAAGGACCCCTACGGAAAATAATTTTAAGTTTAGTCAACTGGGAGATTTTAGTAGTAAATTTAAACAAACTAAGCACCAAGAATTATGGTTTACTACCTTACTTATTTTTATTTATATGTTTTTTGTAGAACATAAACATCCTTCTAGGGTGCGATATTGGAGAGAAATTATAATCGATAGTCAAAAATATTCCACCATTTTTAATAAATTAGAAAGGATTGATTCCCTACTTTTAAAAATTTTCCCCATTTTTAAGCGCTTTAGTTGGAATACTATAATCATGCTACGAAAATAAATTGATGAAAGTTCTGCTGATTGCCCCTCCCGTAATAAGAATGAAATACAATATAGGCGGAATTTATCCTCTACCGCCTTTGGGTTTAGCCTACATTGCTTCGCTATTGGAGCAGAATGGTTTTTGCGTAGATATACTGGATATGCCAGCCCTGAAAATAAAAGTAGAGGATTTGAATAATCTCTTCAAAAAAAATCAATATGATGCCTATGGGATAAGCTGTACTATTTTTAATCTTTCCGAAGGTGTTAAAATTGCCAATTTGATTAAAGGTATAAATCAGGCTTCAAGAGTGGTTTTGGGCGGTCATTGCAATGCCTTCTCTTCGAAAGTAATATTTAAATACGGAACTGGATTTGATGTTTTAGTAAGAGGCGAGGGAGAAGAAACAATGCTTCGATTATGCAGCCTTTGGAAAAAGCAAGAATCGGACGCTAAATTAAGCGAGATTAGCGGCATTTCTTTTAAGGACAACGGTAATATTATTGATACGCCAAAACCTCCTTATTTGAATTTGGATGAGATTCCTTTTCCAGCTAGACATCTCTTGCCTTACAGATATTATAAGATGCATCCCCCGTTTAATCTTTATTCTCCGGTAACATTAGTCGAGACTGCCAGGGGATGTATGTACAATTGCACATTTTGCTCTATATCCCAACCGCTGAGAGAAAGGCCTGTAAGTAAAGTAATAGAGGAGATTAAGGAAGTAATAAAGAATTTTGGTATAAGGGAAATACATTTTGTAGACCCAAATTTTACGGTTAAACCAGAAAGAATAATAGAACTATGCAATCAGCTAATACGGGAGAAGATCAAAGTTGCCTGGTCATGCGAGACAAGAATTAACCCAGTTTCGGACATTCTGTTAAATAAAATGTGGAAAGCGGGTTGTTATATGATTGCCTACGGAGTAGAAAGTGGTTCTCAGGAGGTGCTAAATTATTTGAATAAAGGTATTACAAAAAATGAAATAATTAACACCTTTAAACTAACCAGAAAATCTGGAATTAGAACCACCGCTTATCTTATGTTAGGCCTTCCCAGAGAAAACAACTCTACATTTAGAGAAACCTTAAATTTGGTTAAGAGGATTGAACCGGATTATGTTTTATACACAGAGTTATTTCCTGTTCCTAATTCTTTTACAAGTAATCAACCTCTGGGATCATGGCAGGCTGCAGAAGAAGCACTAGCCGAATATTATATTTTACAAAAGGATATTTTTGGAAGAAATAGTTTCGCGGGTCATCCTAAGCGCACAATAAAACGACGTCATTTACTTGCGACAATAAGCTTTTATTTCAGGGTCAAATATATTTTTATCCGTTTATGGAGGCTAAAAAATATAAGGGAAGTATTTAATCTCTTAAACGGTACATATTTATTATTAATCGAAGTTATGAATCTTAAATCGAAGCATGTATTTAAAAGATAAAAAGCAGAGAATAAATTTTCTTTTGCTTTCTACTCTACTTTTGGGAGCTGCTTTGAGAATATACAACTTAGGAAAAAATAGCCTCTGGGCTGATGAGGCTGGATTTATAATCTTTAAGTCTGGGAATTTACTTAGTAGTCTTAGGTATATTTTGAGAGGATTGCTTAGAGGCGAATTGGACCCCTGCCACCACGGATATCGCATTTTTAGTACAGTTTGGAGTAGTTTTAGTTCAAATGAATTTATGTTGAGGCTCTCATCTGTGATTTTTGGCGTGATTAGTATTTTTTATATATACAAACTGGGAAAAATACTTTTTAGTAAAGAAGTGGGTTTAATAAGCGCATTTATACTCAGTATCTCCCCCTTTCATATTTATTATTCTCAAGAATTCAGAATGTATACTCTTATAACACTATTGACGATAGCTACCGCATATTGTTTAAAAAAATTTCTCGAAAGTGGCAAAAAGGAATTTTTGTTTGGTTATGTAATAACTCATGCTTTTAATATCTGGCTACATATGATAACTGTTTTAGTTCTGATTGCAGAGAATATTTTCTTCGTATGTTATTATAATAGATATAGAAATTTATTAAGAAAATGGTTAAAAGCCCATTTAATAATTTTACTTTTTGTTATGCCTGAGATAATATTTTTGGTATTGCATCTAAAAAATAATCCTATACGAGGCGTGCTTAGTTCCACTATTTCTACCGTTTCTGTACTGGGCCATATATCACCAATCATTCCTTTGTACTCTCTAAAAAATTTCTCTGCCGGCTATAATGTCGGGTTGACTATTTGGTTGCCGATTTTTATTTTATTCGTTGTCCTGTTTATCTTTGGGATAATTAAAACAAAAACTAGACAGGAATTGAATCTCTGTTTATTTGGCTTATTTATTCCTATTATTATTTTATATTTATTCCAAAAATACCTATATGCAGATAGATTTTTAATTCCTAGTTCAATATTCTTTTATTTAATTGTGGCCAATGGCCTATATTATTTAAAGAAACCTTTGTTTATATTTACATTAATCGTAATATCTTGTTTATACCTTCCGCCATTAAGTAACTACTATAAAGGCTATTTACCCTGTCCACTTGAACAACGCATAGCAGTGCATTACAAGAGGCCGCATAGGGAGGCAGCTAGTTTCGTTTTGAAGAATTATCAAAAAGGAGATATCATTTTTCATACCGATCCTAATACCGCATTACCTTTTGAATATTATTTTAACCTTTACTTTCAAGAAAATAAAAATAAAAAAACTAAGTTTGCAAGAAATCAAATCCGACTGATTTTGCGTTTTTCAAAAAATAACACCGAACCCCTGCCTTATGATTTCTGGACTAGAGGCAGATTTAGAGATCTATCTGATATTGTTTCGGTTAAAAATCATAAGAGGGTTTGGTTAGTTTTTTCGGCGCGGGAATTTACAGAGGCAAACCAGCCTGGTTCACCTGAACGTAGAATAGTAGCATGGATGGATAAGCATTATATCAAGAAGGATGTTAAGGAATTTAAAAGGATCATTGTATTGCTGTATACATCACCGGATAAAGAGATAAATTAAATACAGAGAAAATTTATAAATGAGCCACAATCAAAAATTAATTTTACTTATCAGTCCTGCTTACCATTGGTGGTGGAGTGTTCCTCATCTAGGCTTAGGCTACATTGCCTCCAGTTTAGAAAGGATAGGCCTGCAGCCAAAGATAATCGATTGCCAGGTTGCTGCAAACTATAAAAAACAGATAATTGAATCTCTCAAACCTTACTCCGTCGTAGGTATTTCTGCAAATATTGGCACCATCTCCAGTGCCTTGGAGACATCTAACCTCATAAGGCAGCATTCCCCTTCTACTCGAATCATCTTTGGGGGTCCTCATTCTACTGCCATCTATGATAAACTTATTCCCCGCTATGCTGATATTGTTGTCCTTGGGGAAGGCGAAGATACGATTGCCGAACTAATGCAAGAGGAAGATCTATCCAAAATCAAGGGCATCGCCTATTGGGACGGCTCACTAAAGGTCAATCCAAGAAGGCAATTTATTGAGGATTTAGATAGATTAGGTTTTCCATCCTGGCATCTGTATGATTTAAAAAGATATAATTTTACTCTTGGTTGTCTACCCTATGGCACAATTATTACCTCTCGAGGTTGTCCCTATCGATGCATCTATTGCAATAACTTTGTTTCACATGGTACTAAGCTAAGATTAAGGTCAATCGAGAATGTATTAGCAGAGATAGACTACTTGGTGAATAATCTAAAGGTAAAGGAGGTTCAGATTTGGGATGACAACTTTACTTTTTATCCTGAAAGGACAAAGCAATTTTGCAGGAAAATTATAGAAAAGGAATATAGGAATCTTATCTTCAGTATCCCCAACGGCATCAGGGCAGATATAGGGGACTTAGATATGTTTAAATTAATGGAAAGGGCAGGTTTTTATTGGACAGGTGTAGGTGTTGATTCGAGTTCTCCCGAGGTTTTAAATAAACTACATCGGAATCTTAACCTCGAGAAGGTGAACGAAACATTAAGCATGATAAACAAAACAAGAATAAAGGTAAAGCTCCATTTTATGATCGGCTTTCCCTTTGACACTATAGAGACAATGAGGCAGACTATAAATTTAGCTAAGCGTTTACTTGTTCAGAACCGGTCTGTATTTGCCGCATTTTTTTGCATGGCTATTCCTTTTCCGGGTACTGACTTTTATCAACTAGTAAAAGGGAAAGGAAAATTCTTATATGATTTAGTATTTAATTCTATTAGTTATAACGAAAGAGCAGTTTACGAGATAAACGGTTTAAAAAGCCATGATGTGGATAAAATGTTTACTAAGGCTAATCGCGAAATTGCTATTTTGCCTTCTTTTATCTGGCGAAATTTAAAATTGAGGCATAGGTCTCTCCGTATGATCCCCAGCACAATCAAGTATTTATGGGATAAGTTTTTGCATGGAGGTAAGATTAGGTGAATGCAGACTTGGACAAAAGAACAATTTTACTTATTAATCCTTGCTCCCGAGCTTGGTGGTGGAATCTTCCTGCACTCGGCTTAGGCTATATCGCTTCTAGTTTAGAGAGAATCGGTATTAGAGTAAAGATAATTGACTGTCAGGTTACCAGTAGTTACAGGAAAGAGATAGCTAAATTTCTTAATCACAACTCTATTGTAGGAATATCCTCAAATAGCGGCACCATCTCCAGTGCCTTGGAGACATCTAACCTCATAAGGCAGCATTCCCCTTCTACTCGAATCATCTTTGGGGGTCCTCATTCTACTGCCATCTATGATAAA
>JASFIK010000085.1:0-6050 GCA_050122705.1 Candidatus Omnitrophota bacterium
CTAGTATTTTATGAATCAAGAGAGATTCTGTCATTCGGTTATCCCTTTATCCCTAAATAAATATAACGCTATAATTATATTTAATAGGGAGAAAATGTCAAATATTCAGTGAGTATTGTTGCTAATTGTAAAGTCGGCATATTTTTTTCATTTTTGGGTAAAGATATTTATTGGGTGACAAAAATATGTAAAATTTTATAATAAAATGACGCTCGAACAGTCAAATAATAAGATACTTAATGATGCTGAATATTCTTCTGGTCAGGTAAAATTAAAATCTACCCCTGTAAATATAACATTTTGCGCAAATTATAAATGTAATATGAAATGCATATTTTGTCTAGAAAGAGGCAACGATCCCAACTTTAGTTTAGATGTATATAAGAATCTTTTTATGAGCAAGTTGGGTAGTAACATTAATAGGGCTACGCACCTATTTAATACAGGGTGGGGTGAAATTTTAATGTTTCCAGAAATGGAAGATTTTCTAGATTATTTGAATAAAAAATTACCGCGCGTAACAAAAGTTTTTACTACCAACGGCGTTCCGTTAAATAAGAATCTTATTTTGAAATTGACAGAAGGAAGATATGATTTACAAATTTCTTTACATACTTCTAACCCACTGATTCATAGATTGCTTACTCAAACTAATTATTTTGAACAGATCGTAAGCCAAATACGTGAACTTGTTTTTTTGAGAAGGGAAAGAAATTTATCCAATCTCTATATTAATCTAATTTTTTTAGTTACCTCCTTAAATATAGAAAATTTACCTGATTTTGTGGATTTTTCTGGACAATTAGGGGTTAATTCCGTTACTTGTAATTACCTTACTATATTTAAATCAGAACACATTAAATTATCCTGTTTCTTCTTAAAAGATAGCACTAACAAGATGTTTGATGAAGCACAAAAAAGGGCGCAGAAGTATAATATTAAATTTTTCTTGCCCCCGCGATTCGGCAGCGGGGGGGAGGTAAACAAGATTGAGTTATGTAGAGATCCCTGGGACCATTTATTTGTAGATGCCTTAGGAAATATTCTACCTTGTTGTTACGCCGGTGAGCCTATAGGAAACTTGAATAACAGTGATTTCTCTTCTATTTGGAATGGGGATGAATATGCGCAGTTAAGAAGTTCACTTATAAGGGGAGAGCCGCACGAAAGGTGTAGGGATTGTTTTAAATTCTCGTCAACAAATATCGATGATATAAAGTCGCATATCACATTCCGCTGCACAAATAAAAATGAGATACTTGCAAGTCTAGGAATAAGAGAGGATTCTTAATGAGAAACGAGGACATCAGCGTAAAGCTAAAGCCGCATTTTTTTCAGAAAATAATCCTTATATTTATTGGAATATTGTTATCTATTGTGCTGCTTGAGGTTGGAATGCGGGCAGCAGAATTTATCCTCCAGTCACTGCAGGAATACCGTAATATGCTTTCTATTCGCAAGAATGGCGAATATAGAATTATATGCATTGGAGAATCTACTACTGCCGGTCAATATCCGCATTTTCTTGAGGAGGCTCTAAATCAGTATGGGATAGGCATAAAATTCAGTGTTATAGATAAGGGTATAGGTGCAACAGATACCTCATTTATTCTTGGTCAGTTGGAGAATAATATTAAAAAATACCAACCCGATTTAGTAGTAGCAATGATTGGTACTAACGATGGTGCTTCTCATATGCCTATAGGTTTTAGTACAGATTCAAAGGCCTTCTTTAAGTCTTTAAAGATTTATAGACTGGCAAAGTTGATTATCCTTCATATACAAAGCAAGATTAAAGCGTTCAAGAGCTTAGCAAGAAAAAATAATAAACTACCAATAACCTCTTTGAAAAACAATCAGCCTCCTACTGCGCCTTTAATTTATAAACAGAATATCCAAAATGCAGTTATGTCAGTAGGCGTCAATGAGACTATCAACAAGGAAGGCATCAAAGAAGTCAGCAAGGAAAGCATTGAAGAAAGCGTCAAAGAAAGCACTAAAGACAGCATCAAAGAAGGTATCAAAGAGACAGAGCTAAAAGACGATAATTTTTTTAATGATTTGGGTCAACAGCTCACTGCTCAAGGTGATTTTCACTCTGCCAGCCAGGCGTTTGAGAAGGCAATTTCGCTTAATCCCTATAATGTGGATGCGTATTTTAGGTTAGCTGTTGTATCTGATCAAAACAAAGGTAATGCATTATTAAAAGAAATATGCGATAGATATAAAAGCCTTATTAAAACTGGTATACCCGATAATGAGCAAAGTGCAAATATTGGCCATCTCTGTAGAGTTCTGGTAGGTAAGGAGATGTATTTGGAGGTAGAAGAGCTTTGTAAAGAAATGCTGGCGAAAAATCTTCTGTGTATAGAAGCCAATATTATTTTAGCAAGGAGTTCCCTTGAGCAGGGCAAATACGCTGCAGCAGAAGAATTTTTTAAGCGAGTTATAGAGTTGGATAATTCTGATAGTAGGGCATTTGACGGCTTGGCGGTAGTATACCATGAAACTCGAAGATTCAACCTCAGAGATCAGTATCTAAGAAGAGCTAATGAATTAAGACCGCGTTATCCGCTATTGGTGACGATCCGTAACTATAAGAAAATCAAGAATATCCTAGATAAGAATAAGATTCAGCTGTTATGTGTGCAATATCCAATGCGCAGCATAGAGCCTTTAAAGAAAATATTTGAGGGAGAGAAAAACGTTATCTTTGTCGATAATGAACAAGTATTTAAAAACGCTGTCGCCAAAGGACTCTATAAGGATTTCTTTAGAGATATGTTTGCCGGAGATTTTGGCCACTGTACGGATAAAGGTAATAGGCTTTTAGCGGAGAATATAGCTAAAGTAATAGCGAAGGAAATTTTCCATAAATAGATATTTTTTGGGCAAGGTTGATATGCAGAAGCCAAAAAAAAGGATTTGTATCATCAAACTGGACGGAATGGGGGATGTTTTGAGAACTACGCCTATCCTTTGGCGCTTTCAGGGCGATGAAGTAACTTGGATTACAGAGAATGCTTCTTTAACCCTACTAGAAAAAAATACTTTTATAAAAACAATTATTCCTCTTTTTGAGGTTTCCGATGGTAAAAGTCTTGCATTTGATGAACTCTATAATTTTGACGAAGATAAAAGAGCCTGTTTCTTAGCCATGCAGATAAAGGCGAGAAAGAAAAAGGGATACGGTCTTAAAAATGATAACTACTTTCCTTTTGATTCAGATTCTGAATATGCTTACGAACTATCCAAGAATGACGAGCTAAAATTTAAATTGAATAAAAAGACATATCAACAAGTCATATTTGAAATGGCGGGATTTAAGTGGAAGGGCGAAGATTATGTTTTAGATTATTTAGCCAAGAGCAAGGTTCGCCACTTGGCAGGTTTGAATTATATGGCAGGAGAGAAGTTTCCCAACAAAACCTGGCCTCATTGGAAGACGCTCGCAGACATGTTAGACTCAGTCTCTTTACAAAGGCAGTTTACTACTATGGAAGAATATATTGATTGGATAGATAGTTGCCGGATTATTATAACAGGCGATTCATTAGGAATGCATATTGCATTAGCCTTAAAAAAGAAGGTTATTATTCTTATGGGTTCTACAAGCTGGAATGAGATTGAAACTTATAACCGCGGCATAATATTGACTTCGCAATTACAGTGTTCGCCCTGTTATAAAAAAAATAAATGCAGCATTATTCCTTCTTGCATGGATTTGATAATTCCTGATAGGGTATATTCAGAAATTATGAAATTAGATACTGATAAGTCCAGATTTGTAACCCAAGATTCAGTAGAGGGAGTCGCCTCGCAATTATAGAAAATCAGAGTAATAAATTAATTTATTTTAACTAAGATAATGACAAAAATTGATATTTCAATTGTGATTTTAACTAAGAACGAAGAGAGATACATTGGCTCTACTCTGGATGTGGTATTTAGGCAGGACATAGACAAAAAATATGAAGTAATTGTTATTGATTCCGGCTCAAGTGATTCCACATTAGAAATTGTAAATAAGTATTCAGCTAAGATATTAAAAATTCCTGAGCAGGAGTTCGGTCATGGCAGGACTCGCAATAAAGCAGCTCAGTTAGCAAATGGAGAAATTCTGGTGTTTTTAAATGCAGATGCCACGCCAATAAATAGAGATTGGCTGAAGAGCCTTATCTCTAATTTTAAAAATGATAAAAAAATTGTCGGCGTTTATAGCCGTGTTTATCCCCGTCCTAATTGTAATCCCCTACGATTTTGGGAGATTTTAAACGAGGATGCCGGAGGAAGCCTTATAAAATATATCGAAGATTTTAACAATTATCAGCATATGAAGCCAAGAAACAAACGTAAATTCCTCGCATTTAAAAGCATCAGTTGTGCGATAAGGAGAAATTCCTTACTTAAATATCCATTCGAAAATATAGAATTCGGTGAGGACTTAGAATGGAGTAGAAGAGTCATAGAGCATGGATTCAAGATTGTTTACGAGCGTAAATCCATAGTTTTACATTCCCATAACTTTTACTGCTCTTTTATCAAGACCTTTAAGAAATACTTTGACGATGCAAAATTAAATAATTATCTTTTAAATATTTGGTCTTGGCGTAACTTCCCGGTATTAGTTGGTTGCATAATTTATAAAATAATCAGCGACATAAGTTATATTCTAAGTTTAAATAAAAATATGATCTATAAAACCAGTTGGATATTTTTCTCTCCGGCTATCCGTTTAGCTGAATTTATTGGCACAGTTGTAGGAGTAAATAGCCAATATTTACCTCGCAAATTACATAAGCGTTTTTCTTTAGTAAGCGAACTAAAGAGAAGTTGATTTCCCCTGTAAATCCAGATGAAAATACTTCAGATAGTTCATAGCTTTCCCTCCCAAAATATGGCCGGCACTGAGCTATATACCTACAGCCTTGCTAAAGAACTAACAAAAAAACATTGCGTTTTTGTTTTTCATCGTACCTGCGATCCTAAATTAACCGAGTACCAAATAGAGCACAGATTTTTTGAAGATTTAAATGTTTTTATGATTAACAATACTTTTAAATTCTGCAATTCATTTGAGATGCTTTATCGAAATGAGATTATTGCTGAAAAATTGGGGGAAACCCTGGATCAATTAAAGCCGGAAGTTGTTCATATTCAGCATTTAATATATTTGTCCGCCGCAATAATTAAGGAAATTAAAAAAAGAGATATTCCGATTGTGTTTACTCTGCATGATTATTGGCTAATCTGTCCACAGTGGCATTACTTAAGGAAAGATTTTACTATTTGTGATAATAATGATATTACCCAATGCATAAATTGCCTTAAAGGACAATTGAGCATTAAAAAATTACCCAAGTCAATTTATTTATCACTGCGTAACTTTATGCCGGCATTTTTGATGCGCTTTTTTAAAGAAATCTATATGAACCTGGCAAAAACCAATCTTAATTCTCAGGCATTGTGTGAAAAAATAGGAGCCAGAACAAGATATATTAAGGAGATGTGTTCAATTGTCGATCGATTTATTGCTCCCTCTCAGTATTTAAAGAAAGAGTATGTAGAATTTGGTATCCCTGATGATAAAATTAAATTTATACCTCACGGTATAGATATTGTCCCTTTCAAAAATTTTGAAAGAAAAAAATCCGACAAAATTAGATTTGGTTTTATTGGAACTATATTACCAGCTAAGGGTGTGGATATACTTGTTAAGGCGTTCAGCAGAATTAAAGATAAGCGCTTAGAGTTGATGATTTACGGCAGGCTGTTTCCATATAGAGACTTTGAGTACTACCCAAGACATTTAGAGCGTCTGTCAAAAAACAAAAATATTCGGTTTATGAATGAATTCGATCATAAAGATATTTCTCGTGTATTTTCAGAAATCGATATATTAGTTTTGCCTTCAATTTGGAATGAGAATTGCCCTTTAACTATTTTGGAGGCCTTTTCTACTAAAACCCCTATAATTGCTTCAAATATCGGTGGCATACCGGAATTAATAAGGGACCGAGTAGATGGCTTATTATTTGAACCGAGGAATT
>JASFIK010000086.1:0-6018 GCA_050122705.1 Candidatus Omnitrophota bacterium
AGAATCAGACCCTATAAGCCCTAAGAGATAAATATATCTTTGTGCAGCCTCAAAGGTTTTATTGCTTACCCTCTTGGTTTTATTCTTGGGGCTGGAAATTGTAATAGGTATATTTACAGCCTGATATGCCCTTGCCCATAAGATAACTACTTCTTGCTTAGGTATCTCTCTACCAGAAGACCGCATATCTTTAAGAACTGCCAAAAATACCTGCTTTAATAAAATATTCCTCTCTTCTGTGGAAATCTCTCTATCGATTAATATATCTGTCAGTCTCATCCGATATTCAGCTAACACATTTTGTAGAATCTGGGAAAATCTGGCCTTTTCTTTAATTGATTCCAGTAGAGCAATTGCTTGGGTTTTCTTCCTGGCATTAACAGACCTTAAGGCTGGATTGAGTATCCGGTGAACCAAATATTCTGGCTCTTTGGTAAGGCAGTATTGTTTCATCATTTTATTCATTTCATTACACGCTGCCCCTGACTTATTCCGGTTTATTAAGCCAATGATGTCTTCAGCAGACTTTAGCACATAATTATCTCTGGTTCCTGCCATGCCTCTTAATCCCTGAATGCTTGTAATCATAAGTGCCCTGATCATTGCTTCGGCATCTTCCTTGCGTTCCTGTAGATAGTGTTTGGCTATGATTAAAAATGCCTCGACAGTAAGATTATGTCTGTCTCCCAATGTTATCATCTCCACTGCAGCTTTAACCAAAAGTCTGGCGATTATTTTCTCCTCCACTCGCACTTGACCGAATGTACTCAAGACAATATTAAGCTTTTCTTTGATTTCTTGGCGCTGGGCTTGAGTTAATTTTATTTCTGGCCTGCCATCCTTGATTAATTTAACATCTTGCATTAAGTTAAGTGCTTCGGAAACCATCTCTACATTATTGGCTGCCCAGCGTTTCTCTATTGCTTCGGAATCAATCTGTTCAGCGAGTCCCCTAATTGCTTCCCAGAGCGTTCTATAGCTTGTTACAGCTATGCCTAACATAGGCCTCCTGCCACCCTCAGGAATAACATATCTCTGCTGAGACATATATACACCACTGCCCTCCCACCATAATTTTGGTACAAATGCTCTTCTCTTCTTAAGTCGTGCTTCTAGTAGCTCTTGGCGAATATCATTAATCCTATTTACTGCACCGTATAAAGTTGCATGAGCTGCAACCTCATCATTCAGATTAATAAGCTGCACTGCTTGTAAAATCATGGTATTTATCTTTACTACTCTGTCTTTTACTCTATCATTGACAAACGTCTGGATATGATATTTAATTGCGCAATCCAAAAGCTCTTCCACGAGCTGCTCTCTCCTCTCTACGGTCTCTTCTTTTTGTGTGCCTTCTAACATCATTCTCCTTGAGAGAAGTACAAAGAGCTCGAGGTTCTTCTCGAGTAAATCCTCGGAATAATCCCTGAAACGCGCCTCATCTTTATGGACTTTGTAGGGCGGCTGCTTTTCTTTTTGTTTAACCTGTTTTTGTCTGCGGGTTGCTTTTTTATCTGTATCATAAATACCGGGGATGCCTGTTCCAGGCGGAATAATTCTATCTATGGTAACTCGCCATAACTGCAAACGGCGTAGTTGATTAAGGAGTATTGATAAGTTTATAAGGCTAATTTTCTTGCCAATAGTATCAGCAGGGATACATAACCGTATAAGGGATAATAAATTATTCAATGCTGGTAAGACTTTATTTACTAATCCTTTGGGTTGGTAAGTTCTTGCATCCTCAGAAAGAACATGGCTAAGATAATTAAAAAGCCTCCTTATATCTTGCGGTTGAATAAGGGTAGTATCGCTTCCCTTTGATAATATATCTATTGCTTTAATAATTGTATAATTAGCTGCAATTATTCCTTTTATGTATTCCCTGCCATATTGCTTAGCCACAGATTCGACTAATGTAGAGGCAAGAGGCATAACTGATATAATAGATAATAACTGAATAATATCTATGCGGCCGACAGTGGGCTGGATGAATAATTCCCTTAAATCTAATCCCATCTCTTCTCTTATCTTGGCATTGGCTCTCTGCAATATCTCTTCTTCTGTTAAGGCATCAACCTCTGCAAACGCCTCTTGCTTTATCGCATGGTCAGGTATTAATAGACTTACGATTACGTTTCTATACTGCTCAATCATCTCTTCTTTGCTGCGTAGATAGATGCTACTTATCCAGGGATTATTTACAAGTGGGGAAAGCATTATTTCTATTTTTTGAGCAATTTCGGCGAATTGACTGCATGTATTTTCCCATGCAAGCTGGTGGGCTTCATACACAGAGGGTCTGTCTTTGCGTTTTGCCAGGAGTTTGGCTTCGGTAAGGCCATGGCGAGCAATTGCTTCATGAGCAAATCGCATTCGCTCATAAAGTTCACTTGAGGAGAAATATATTTGTAATGCCTTCTTGTTCATTCTCTCCCAGATGAATCCTTCAGGTGGTGCGCGAGTGATTTGCCCTGTTAAGATATAGATCTGAACCGGCCTGCCTTCAATTTCAGAAATGACCTTTTGCGCATCATCAACCAGCCTTAATTCCTTTCTGATTATCAAGCTCTTTATTTGCTTTATGTGATTATCATCCAGATTTCCAAACATCCCTTGACCTTTATGGCGATGCCCTGAATCCAGTAATCTCTTAGCATTCTCAATTCTTTCCTCAATTCTTTGCCTGTGCAGATCATACTTTCTGCCTTTGGGTAGATGTACCAATGCTAATCTGAACGCAGCTATTGCATACAGAAGATAAAGATAATCATCCTTTTGATGTTTCAAAAATGCTAATCCTTCTTTCTCTTGCCTTAAGGCAATGCGTAATTTATTATTTTCCCTATTTAATCTTTCTTCTCTTCTTTGTCTCTTATCCTTGCCATAAAAATCATCTAGAGCATCGTTAGCTTGAATGCTGCGTAGATCAACTAGAGAAATAGACTTTGCCTTTATTTTTTTCATAGGGAATATGATACCGGCTGCTAAGTCTTCAAATTCTTCTTCAGTCAAAACATACTCTGTATCGCCAATCCAGATTGTATCCACAGGGAGTCTGGTGATGCTTTTAAATAAAACCGTAATAATCAACTCCTGGCCATTTGATTCATTTAATAAAAGTAAATTGTTGCCTTCGATATTGCATTTAATCTCTTCTCTTAGACCCGATCTGCTAGAAACAACTCTAATCGCTATTTTGCGCTTGCCCTTTTTCTCAAGCATGTATCCTTGCGGCAGATAAGCCTTACCACTCTTTGGTAGAGGTCTAAGACCCAAGCGTAGATCCCCTATTAACTCATTGCACAAATCTAATTGAACCTCCTCTTCAAGAGGCAATACTTGCCTTTTCTCTTTAATCGGTCTCAATTCTAATTGCCCTGGCAAAGGACGAACTTGATGTTCAACAATTGTAGTCTCTTGCGGCGCTCTGAATATTTTTCTAACTATAACTTCCTTGTCAGGATAGCGTATCGAGAACAATCTCCTTATTCTCACTAAGCCTAAATGATAATAGAGATTCTTACTGCTCTCAAATTCTCCTCTTACTTCAAAATCCTCAATCCAGATAAGCCTTTTATCAATACCATCTTGGCGCAAAATATATTCTCCTACTTGAGAATCCCCATCCCAAACACCTATCCTCAATATCCTGTCGAACAAACCTAACTGAACTGCTTCGACTATATTACGTTTTGATTGACCAATGATTATATTTGCCCTTCGCTTATCTTCTGGCATTGGTCCCGGAATCATCCAACCAAAAATACCAACGGCTAATGCTATACTCGGAATATCCCCGCTCTGAAGCGCTTGCCAGCCGAATACGCCAAGCAATACAAAAGGCAATAAGATAGAGAATAAATTTTTCTTATTTAAAATCTGCTGTAACCAGCTTTTCTCTTGAGGACTTACCTCATAGTCAAATTCCTTTCTCATATTGTTGATTAATTGGATTAAGAGCTCTAATTTCTTGGAATTATTCGGATTGAGTTTTTCTTTCAGGCGGGACTCCATTTCCTTAAAGACTCGGTTAAGAGGGTGGTCTTGAGGGTAAGAGGCTGAAAAAAGTGAAATTAGAAACTCAGGTGAACCGCGTACTCCGTTATCTAAGGCGTGTTTATATACCTCAAACACAAATTCTTCCCTTTCCTGCGGTGTTGCTTCTTGGTTAGTATCAGCCCAATATTCCAGGGTCTTCTGATAAGCGTATATTCGTTCTTGCTGCTTTCTTGCGGTTTGCCTTAATTCCATTATCCTATCTTCATCTTCCCATCCTAATTTAATCAAAGCCTGAGCGAATATATCCTCTTTAGGATAAACTTCTACCAGCTGCATTAATATCTCAATAAGATGCTTATCTTTTAGTCGCTCCTTTAATTGTAAGGAGTTTCTCAGCAGCCAGGCTGCTGCTTCCTTCTTTTCCGTTAGGGTTGCGCTGCCTAACAGAAAAGCAAGCTCAACCTTGACTTTACTAAATTGTCCTAAAGCCAAATCTGCACCAATCATTATCCAATGGGCCTGCGCATTTTCCGGCTGCTGACTCAGCGCTCTTATAGCTATCTTTGCCGCCATCTCATACATATTAAGTTCCACATAGGCTTTTGCTAAAGCTAATATTCCCTCCAGGCTCTTTTCTAAATTGCTCGATGCCTTAGCTAACTGCTGTTCGGCTTCTGTAGGAGTAATCCGTAGAAGATAGTATGAACGCTTATAATATAAACGCATATATAGAGTCCATGCTTTAAATAGCCCCTTATGAGCAGGTATATTATTAGGTTCATGCTTCAAGGTCTCATCATAAGCACGTATGGCTTCAGCAAGATACGTGGCTTCATCTTTATCCACGAACGATTCCAAGCTTATATCCCCTATATGCAGGTATGCTTGGATTAGGTTTGTTCTTGCAGCTTGTTTATATTGAGGACCGAATTCACTAGAAATAATATCCTCGTAGCAACGCCCAGCAACTTTAAAATACTTAATTGCCATATCCTTGTTCTCTCCTGCCCATAAATTTGCTAAATTGTAATAGTTATTTGCTTTTTCCAAGGGGCCCCTTGCACCTGGTCCTCTACCTGGCTCAAGGGGAAATTCAGTTTCTAGCTGATCTTGACTTGTGTCTCTGATTAGTAACCGGCTATCTTCGGTAATAGCAAGATTCTCTCCTGTGTCCTCCCACTTGCCGCTATCAGGATTATATTTATATAAGTCGCTTTTGAATTCCCATGATTTCTGATCAAAAGCAAGAATAGTATATATCTCATTAAATCCCTCACGAGTTAAAATTTCAGCTATATCTTTAAGGCATACCTCTAAATATCCTCCTAAGAGTAATACTGGACTGTCTTTCTTAGCAATTTTAGCGATTTCAAATCCATAATTATATGCAGAATCAATTTTATGGTTCGATTTTCTTTCTCTCCAGCCTGGCTTCAAAAATAGAGTTTCATCCTGCTCAGCTCCTGATGTAAAAACCATACTAATTGGTATGCCAGATTTCTCGGCATAATCGATAATGCGTTCAACGTCTTTCCATATTTCCAGGAATCCCTCTCTACTTGTTAAAGACCTATCAATATCTCCGTATACCTGATTTGGATGACAAACTGCTACGTAACCTACTAGCCTTTGATTTTGTTTCTCTATTAAATCACCATCTCTTGCAGAACTTAACCTCTTAAATTCATTTTGCAGTGTTTCTAAAATATAATCAGTGTGTTCAGTAAAGGTGAACTCAAAACCGGTCTTAGTGAAATATGCAACACGCACATTAACCGAATTTTCTTCTAAATAATCTACTATTTCCTTAACTGTACTCTTTATTTCTGGTAGAGTTGGTCTGTGAAAATCAGAACTATTTCTATCTATAAAAGAGATATAATCAAAATCTATACTTACGATAATCGGGTCTTTAAAATCAGGTAAATCATTCAATTCGCGCGTTATCAGTGCGAACCCCAACATTTTACTTAAAGATTCGTTACCCTCTTTCTCGGCTTTACTATCAGACTTCTC
>JASFIK010000087.1:0-5947 GCA_050122705.1 Candidatus Omnitrophota bacterium
GAAATGCTTACCTTTGATTTGGGTGAAATAGTAGTGAGTAAAGATACGGAAACAATCCTGGGAAGCCCTTCAATTATAAAGGTTAGCTCAAAAGATATAGAAATCAAGAATGCTCAAACTGTGGATGAGGCGCTGGACTTTATCCCGGGTGTCAGGTTAAGTGTGGGCAGTAGGAACGAACCTTATATTATGGTAAGGGGGTTTAGTCAGGATAAGGTATTAGTTTTATTAGACGGCGTTCCCATAGCCAGCCCCTATTATGGATATGTTGATCTTAGTCAGATACCGGTTGAGAGCATTGCCAAAATTAAGGTGATAAAGAATCTGGTCTCTGTGGTTTACGGAGCAAATACATTAGGGGGAGTAATTAACATTGTCAGCAAAAAACCAACAGAGCAGCCCTATTTTTCGCTCAGTAATGGCTTTTCTGAACAGGCAACCCATCACCATATATTAACCTATGCTGTAAAATCTGATAATGCCAGTCTTTGGTTTTCCGGGAGCAGGAGACAGTCAGAGGGGTTTAGGTTAAGCAGGGAGTTTCAGGAAAAACAGAATGAGAATGGCGGCTTGCGCGAGAATAGCTACTATGAAAAAAATAGCTTCTCGCTCAAGCTGGGATGGGAGGAATTCAAAAATCATAACCCCAGCCTGATTTTTAATTACATTGATAATCAAAAGGGAGTGCCTCCGCATACCTCAAGCAGTAAACCACGCTACCGGCGCTTTACTGAATGGAAAAGATGGATGCTTGCCCTGGCTGACGAGTTAAAAATAAGCGATGACCTTTCCATCAAGGGAAGAATCTTTTATGATAAGTATGATAATACGCTTAAGCAATATGATGATGCTACTTATACTACCCAATCCAATGCCTCCTCATGGACAAGTGTATATGATGAATATGCGATAGGTGGCAGTTTATATCTTAATTTTATTCCTTCTGATATCCATTCTTTAAATGGTGCGCTAAATTTCAAAAGGGATGTACATAAAGAGCAGGATGATATAAATCAACCCTGGGAGACTTATAAAATCCATACTTATTCATTTGGCTTGCAGGATGACATTAAGGTTAATGAAAGGCTCTCTTTGAGCATTGGTATGAGTTTTGATTTGTTTGATCAGGTAAAAACATCTCTCGGTGAAAAGGGAAGTAATGTTGAATCATTTAATCCGGCATTAATAATTAACTATTCCTTTACCCCTGAAACCCTAATTTATTCCTCAGCGTCAAAGAGAACGCG
This sequence comes from Candidatus Omnitrophota bacterium, assembly GCA_050122705.1. Lineage (GTDB taxonomy): Bacteria > Omnitrophota > Gorgyraeia > Gygaellales > JAHJCI01 > JASFIK01. Next base: position 1,248 of record JASFIK010000087.1, read on the forward strand.
CTTTCCCACCCTGAATCAATTATTCAGCGCATCCTCCGGCAACTCCAATCTGAAGGAGCAGGAAAACATCAACTACGAATTAGGAATAAAACACCTCTTTACAGAATCACTTGCATTCGAGTTAAATTACTTCTATAATTATGTAAGGGATTTGATTGACCGGGCAAGCCGGGATGACCCATACTTAAATATCTCAAAGGCAGTATTTGCCGGGATGGAGGCCAACTTTCAGACAAAGCTGGGAAGAGGAATTTCTGCAAGATTAAGTCATACCTATCTTGAGGCCTGGGATAAGGACCCGGAAATCTTGGGGCGCTCTGAAGACGAACTTTCTTATGTGCCTAAACACAAGTCTGATTTCGAGCTTATATACCAACCAAAGCCTGACTTACAATTTAGTCTTTTGGGCTCATATCACGGAAAGCGCTACTATTATGACAGTAGTAATATTCAAAATAGATTAGGAGGTTATTTTGTTTGCAACGCCAAGGTTGCCCAGAAGTTGTTTAATAATTGGGAGGCGAGTATCTATATAGAGAACATTTTTGACCGGAATTATCAAGAGGAAGAAGGATACCCTCAACCGGGGAGAAGCTTTCTATTCAATATAAAGGGGGTGTTCTAAATCCAAGGGGGAGACTAATGGATAAACAGATTAAGATACTTTTGGTTGATGATGAGCCTGATTTTTTAGAGTCGATGTCTTTTTGGTTTAAATCCAAAGGATTTTTGATTACCACTGTATCCAATGGTAAGGATGCTACGAAAATGGTCAAGGCATTTTCACCGGATGCAGTGTTTTTAGATATTCTTTTGCCGGGTATTGACGGGATTGCCGTGCTACAACAAATTAGAGAATTCAACAAGTCTGTTCCGGTAATTCTGATGAGTGCATATGTACGCAAAAGCATTGATGCAAAAAAGGACAATTTGTACGGAGCTTCGCAAATCTTTTATAAAGAGGATGGATTCCCCAAGGCTCTGGAGCTACTTGAATCAGCATTAAAAAAATAACCAATACTGATGCAAAAACAGCTTATGATAAAGTATTTTTAATGGGTAAAACAGCTTGACATATGAAAAATTCAGGCTTAAAATAAAATCCTCGAAATAAAGAAATTTGGCTTTTATACGAAAGGAGCTGAATATATGAAAGAATTAAAATTTATAGTATCTGGCTTAGTCATTTTCACTTTAATATTTCTTCATATTTATGCCTTTGCTCAACCGCCCACATCTCAGACCGCAGGCGGCGTTTATCAACAGCTGCAAGAAAAAGTCAGGATGAGGAAATTAGAAGAAAAGATTCAGCAGGAAAGGCCTAAACCCGAAGAGGCTACCCCAGAAGAGATTATTCCTGATGATTCAGGTCCAAAAGTCATGGTTACCACTATAACTGTAGAAGGGGCAACCCTGTTAACCGAACAAGAAATACAAGCGATTACCTCAAAATTTGCCGGCAAGGAACTCTCCTTAAAGGCAATGCAAAAAATCGCTGACCTTATTACTGATGAGTACAGGAAAAAGGGTTATGCTACTTCGCGTGCATATATTCCTCCGCAAACCATTAGGCAGGGGGTGTTGATCATCCGTGTAGTAGAAGGAAAGTTAGGTAAATTAGATATAAAAGGGAACTTGCATTTTAAGACTTCTCTCTTGGAAAAGCAAATCGGTATAAAGCCTGCCGGATATTTTGATTACTCTGCTCTTCAACAATCATTAGTTTATATTAACGAACACCCTGATAGAACTGCTAAGGCAATTCTTATGCCAGGTGCAGAGCCAGGAACTACAGACATTATCATTGAAGTAGAGGACAGGCTCCCTTTTCACGTAGGGTTTGAATTTGATAACTGGGCTTCTCGCTATGTTGGGAAAAACCGCTATTCGGTTACTCTTGAACATAATAACCTTACTGGTAATGATGACAAAGCATATTATAAAGTGCAATATTCGGACCGCTCCCGTCTTAAGCTACATCAGTTGCGTTATACCTATCCCTTAAAACCCGGTTTTGATATTGGTGGATACTTCCTATGGAGTAGCTTAAGATTGGGCGAGGAATTTCAGGATTTAGATACCCGGGGTAAGGCTAAAATCTACGGGTTATTTTTAAACAAGGCGCTAATTACTGAGCAGGACATTGACTTACGCTTTAGTTTTGGTTTTGACTATAAAAGCATAAAAAACCATTATCTGGGTATCCAGTCTTCTCGAGATGAGATTAGATTATTTAAACTCGGCTGTGATTTGGATGTAAACGACAGTTGGGGAAGAAATATCCTTACCTCACAATTGGATATTGGCATGCCAGATATTTTCGGAGGAATGCCAGCTAAAGACCCCAATGCCTCAAGGATGGGTGCAGGAGGAAAGTTCTATAAAGGGGTATTTAATTACTTTAGGCTACAACCAGGTCCTTGGTCAACATCAATACTCTGGAAGAACTCAGCCCAGTACACCAATTATTACCTGGTAGCCTCTGAGGAGTTTCAAATCGGAGGTCCGACCAGTGTAAGGGGATATCCTCCAGCAGAATTTGCCGGAGATAAGGGATATTATACTGCCTTTGAATGGTCTTTTCCTTTTTATTTTATTTCAAAAGATGCGCGAGTACCTCATTATAACGATGTAAGTTTATATGATGCGTTGCGCTTTGTGATGTTCTATGATTGGGCAACTACTCATTTAAACAGAACAGCAATGGGAGACCAGAAGCATCGGACTCTCAAAGGTTGGGGAATTGGCGTAAGATTAAATGTCAAAGACGATCTTGTCTGTAGAGTTGAGGTTGGTTACCCTCTAGGAGATACCCCCTCAGACCAGGACCACGCTCATCCCTGGATAGAATTTATCTGGAGATTCTGATAATTTAGAGTTTATTTTTTAATTCAAATAACCCGATAGTTGCAAAGGGAGGCTTTGCTATGTTTAATAAAGGTTATTTTAGGCCAGTGTCAATTATTGTAATTATTGCCTTTTTGTTTTTCCCAAATAGTATCTATGCACTCCCTGAAGGCGAACAAGTGGTCTCAGGCCAAGCTACCTTTGACCGCTCGCAAAATGATACCCTAAACATCAATGTCTCAACCAACCGCCTGATTACCAATTATGACAGCTTCTCAATTGCCCAGTCTGAGGCAGTTAACTTCTATCAGCCATCTTCATCAAGTGTAGCCCTAAACCGGGTAATCGGGGTAGACCCCTCAAGGCTCTTAGGTACCTTAACAGCCAATGGCAAGATCTATCTGGTTAATCCGCACGGAGTTCTTTTTGGCCCAGGCTGCCGTATTGATACAGCTGGCATGATTGCCTCAACTTTAAATATCACTGATTCAGACTTTCTGGCTGGAAGATATACCTTCTATGGCCAGGGTGGTTCAGTAGTAAACCAGGGCTATATCTCATCTCCGGGTGGCTACATTGCCCTGCTTGGCTCAAGTGTTGAGAATATCGGGATTATTGAAGCAGAGTTAGGAACTATCACTTTAGCAAGCGGCCAGGCAATTACCCTAAACCTTGACCCTCAAGGCCTAATCTCAGTTGTGGTTGATGATGCCACTACCCAGAACCTGGAGGAAAAAGGCTCTGCCGTAGATAATACCGGAACCCTTAGTGCAGACGGCGGAAAGGTCATCTTAACCGCCCAGGCCTTAGATGGAGTGTTTGACCGAGCAATTAACACAACCGGAATAATTGAGGCCAACTCAATAGACGGACAAACCGGTGAGGTAACCTTAGAAGCAAACCAGAGGGTAAATGTCTCAGGTGAGATTTCTGCAGAAGGGGGGAGTGTTACAGTTGATTCACAAGGGGCAGATTATTCAGGAAAGATAAATGCTGACACAGGTGTTTTTAACGCGCATGATGGAGATACTTTCATTAATCAAGCAAAAGTTACAGGCGCTGATATGACTTGGTTAGACAATATCAACATCTTTCTTGTTGGCAATACGTATGTTACTGGCGATGTAACAATCAAAGCGGATAATGATAACGATGGCATGGGTGACTTTACTCAAGCAATAGGTACAAGGCTTATTGCAGGTGGAGATGTTAACATTGAAGGTGCGAATCTTTATTTATTAGATATCATTTTTGGTGGCGAAACATATAATTATTTTGATGCTTTAGCCAAAACAGGTGAGATAAAAGTGGGTAACTATACCTATACTGATCCTGTGAGCGGACAGCCATTTAATGTCGGCGATGGGAAAATAATGTCTGCAATTGTTACGCCGACTGGCTATACAGAGATCTTGGCTGATGGCGTTTATGGTTATTCATCTTATACAGATAGTAAACGACAGGAAGCAGACCAGACGCACGAAAACCAAAATATTAAAGTTGACAGCAATAGATGGGGATGGTTTCGTTTTGACTTAGGGGCAGCTGGCGTACCATCCGATACCTTTATAATCAGTGCAGATCTGTGGGCCTGGCTATTGCATCATACTGGAGGTAATTACGCCATTGGTGCTTTTCATGGAGAGAATGATTATAGCACTGGTGGAGGTCCATGGCTCCCGGAGGGATTAACCTGGAACAACCAGCCAGCTTCTGACCCAGTCACAGATCCCACCAGCGTAGTTAGCTTTCCCAATAATAAATATATTAAAAACGGTTGGTATACCTGGGGCGTAACCGATGGAATTCAAGATGACCTGGGTGGAAATTCTACTTGGGTATTTAAAAATTAT
>JASFIK010000088.1:0-5942 GCA_050122705.1 Candidatus Omnitrophota bacterium
TCCTCTTTTTCTAAGTTCTATTTAAGCCCCTTAAGATACTTATAGTAGTCAGCGTCAGTAGTCAGGATTATTGTGGAATTCTCATCAATTGTACTTTGGTATGTTTCCAGAGTCTTCACAAATGAGTAAAAATCAGAATCCTGACTATAGGCTTGACCATAAATAGTGATTGCTTCAGCATCTGCCTTGCCCATAATTCCTTGAGCCTTACGATAGGCCTCAGAGGTAATTAACTTTAACTCCTTGGCTAACTGTCCGGAAATCTCCGCTGATTTTCCCCGACCTTCTGAGCGATACCTTTCTGCTGCCCGTTTTCTCTCGGCAATCATCCGGTCATAAACCTTATTCCTTACATCCTGAACATAATTAATTCGCTTAATGCGCACATCAACAAGTTCAATTCCGTACTGGGGTGCAAGTTTGCTTGCCTTTTGTAAGATCAGCCCCTCCAGTGTATTACGGCCTACCTCAATCCGTTCGAGTGCCTCTTCAGCAAGTGAAATATCAACTTCTGTCTCTTCAGTTTCTAAAATACGATTAGTATCCCTGATTGCCTCAACTAATAAATGGCCAGTAATTACATCGCGGGTTGCCGAATTAATAATATCATCAAGTCTAGCATGGGCGCTTATCTCATTACCTACGGATTGCAAGAATTGTAACGCATCTATAATTTTCCAGCGGGCAAAAGTATCTACCCAAATATACTTTTTATCCTTGGTAGGAATCTGGTTGGGATCGCCATCCCACTGAAGAATCCTCTTCTCAAAATAATTGGCCTGCTGGATGATGGGTTTTTTAAAATGTAACCCTGCCTGAGCAATTGGCTTACCCACTGGCTTGCCAAACTGGGTAATTACTACCTGCTTTGTCTCATCAACGATAAATACTATCCCAGTCATAAACGCAAGAAGCGCCAAAATAGCTAATGTAACAAATACATTTATAAACGGCTTGAATGCTCCTTTCATTATTATTCCCCTCCCTTCTGACCAATCTGAAGTAATGGCAGAATTGTAGATTGTCTTGGGTCAATAACATACTTGTCTTTTGCCTTAGGTAAAACACTAAACAATGTCTCTAAATACAGTCTCTTTTTGGTTATCTCAGGCGCCTTGCGATATTCAGATAGAATCGACAAGAACCTATCTGATTCGCCCTTTGCTCGGTTTATCTTATCCAGGCTGTATCCTTCTGCCTCTCTGATTGTTTTCTCTGCCTCACCGATTGCCCTGGGGATGGCTTTATTGTACGCCTCCCAGGCCTGGTTAATCATCTTTTCTCTTTCTTGTTTTGCCTCATTTACCTCATTAAATGCTGGCCTTACCTTCTCAGGGGGATTTACATCCAATAATTTAACCGTAACAATATAAATGCCTGTTTGGTATTCATCTAATAGCTTTTGCATCTCCTGTTGGACTAAATGGTCTACTTCTTCTCTCTTGGTAGTAAGCACCTCGTCTACCCGATAATCCCCGGCAAAACGGCGCATTACTGTCTCGGATATATCCCTTATATTCTCAACCGGGTCTCGAACATTAAACAGGAGTTTAACTGGGTCATTAATTTTAAACTGTACAATCCAACGCACATCCAGGATATTCAGGTCTCCGGTAAGCATTAGTGACTCCTCAAGGTACTGGCGATGAGAATATTGCGTGCGTACGCCTGGGCGCAATGTCCTTACCCCAAATTCTTCCTTTAACACCCTCTTTACCGGAACCGGCGTAACCCTTTCAATGCCAAAGGGAATCTTTACATGTAGTCCAGGTGGACTTAGGCGTGTGTATTTACCAAATCGCTGAATTACACCCACCTCTTCTGGCCCGATAGAATAGAGTAATCCCTTCAAGCTAACCAGTACTATAAAACCGATGACTATCCAGGGAAGAAATTTGCTGGAATCGCCAAATTTAGCCTTTCCTACATCAATAATATCCTCTGGTTTACGAATCTTATCCCAATCCATTTTTTCCTACCTCCTTCCTCCTTTTTATGTTTATTTAGTATACCTTAGTGGACCGTCCTGAGTCCATTATCATTTCGGCGAGAACACGTAAATAACAAAGTTAGATGCGGAAAACCCACGCCCAGATACTCCGTGGCCTTTGATAAACAGTAACTGGGCATGGGAATACCTGATTTAAGTTTATTCTATCACAAAAAAAATCATTTTAAACGAAAAACTCATTTGCAACCAGTAAAAAAGTTAACTAATTGATTAAGACTAGATTCTACTTCTGGACTGAGTGACTGCATCAGATCCCTTTTGCCTACCTGTATTCCAATAATAATGATATTTGCCAGAGGGAGTTCATTTTTTAAATAATCCCAAAAAAGCCCTAATGAGGCATTGTGGGTAGAAAAACTAAAATTTTTGACTTCTTCTTTTTTTATTAATCTTAGCTCACCAATCAGTCCTCCCCAGTCAGCAGCATCAATAATAAATATCGTCTGGGGAGCAGTTTCAATAATCGGCTGGACATAATTCTCTGGCACCTGTCCGCAATCAAACAAGCAGGCGTCTGTTTTCCCCTGAAGTCTCTGAATCAGCAGAGGACCAACCTGATCATCGCCTTTGAGCATATTACCTATTCCGACAATTGCCAGTTTAGATTTTAGGTGTTCCTTAATTCCTGTTAAAATGTCATTCATGGTTACCTAAATCCTCTGCTTAAATTCTAAATCTCCCTTATTATCCAATCGGATCAACTCTTTAATTATACTCCTGGCGAGATTAAAGGTTTTTCTTTTAGGGAATCCAGGAAAGGCATTCACATCCACAACATAGACATCCTTATGATTACGGTCAAGCACCACATCTATACCAGCTAAGTCTAAGTTTAAAGTCTTTGCAGTCTTAACCGCTATTCTTTTGGCTTTGGTAATCAGGTATTTGGGTATAAATTTCAAAATACGCGGATTGCCTTTTGCCCCTTGAGAGATATTCGTGGTAACCCTCTGGGGATAATTTGTTTTTGGATAAATATATATAACCCTTTTGAAAAGCATATACATTCTTAGGTCTATCCTTTTTTTCTTTAAGATTAACGAGTTAACTGCGTCTTCAATCAAGATGTCTTTCTTGATAAGTTTACTTAAGAAAACAGTATTCCCGGTAATATCCCTGAATTCCCATCCATAATCTGACTTGCGGCTGACAATCCGATTATTTTTAAAGTTAAAATTAGTCTGCCAGTTTAATGGGCTAATATAAGTAATTCCCTTACCCATAGAGCCGTATCTTACCTTTAAGTAAAGACTATGGCCCTTAGCCAGCAAGTTATAAATATCAATGACTGTAAGAGCTTGGTACATCCTAGGATTATGGATTCCTGCCTCGGTGAGCTTAAGCTTAATTAGTCGTTTATCTCTGCATTTGCCTGATAAAAGAGGTGTATTAACAACCAGGATTTCTTTATCAAAAAAGTGCGTATTTACAAGATTATGTATCTTAGACCAAAATTTCATAAATTTTTTATAAAAGACCTGGCTGCCGTAAATTCCCCGATAGTTTTTGTGCTCTATATTTTTATTCCAGTAGGTAAAAGGAAAAAACAGGAATATAATAAGTTTATTGGTATTTATCTTGGGAATCTTATATTTAAGGGCATTGTTGTAATTTACGGTTTTGTAATCAAATCCGTGTTTTATGAATACTGACTTTTCTCGGTTAAATTTTCTATATTCGTCAAAATCAATCCTGTCTCCAAATGACAAAATAGTAATATCCCTTTTTGTTTTTTTCATAGTATTGCGCTGCTTGAAATCAAGGCAAATATTTCTTTAAATAGTTAAATCTGGGGGTTAGTCTACCGCTCTGGGTTATTACTGCCTGGCGTATCTCTTTAGGTATAGCCGTATGGTTAGTAATGTCTCTTACGCCATGGGCAGCAATCTGATAGACATAATCTCTAACCAGGCTACTAAAGTGTTGGGATGAATCCCGGGGTAATTCCGAAGGCAGATTATCTGATGCAAGAATAGTAATCCCATCAAGTTTATAACCATCAGAAAAACTTTGTCTTTTTGGATCATAGGTAAATAATGGATTATTCTGATTAGTAGTCTTATAGGTTAACTCAATAGAGCCGTTAATATCACATGATATATCAGCAATAAACTGTAAGCGAAAATTCTTTTTACCCCACAATCTATGGATCATCTCCTTAGTAACTATGCGCGGATAGCGGCTATCCCAATAGCTGGTATGCACAAACATGTTCAAATAAGGTAGGTAAATATCCATGTTAGACTCAAATCTTTCTGGATGTTGCAGGTATTCCTCAAAATAAAATCCACTTACTTTCTTAGAACGCAATTTCTCTTCGCGAAGAAAGACAATCTTATACAATCGGTGGCGTATATATTTCTGATGGCGGACAAATCTGAGCATATCTTTAGGGTGGATCTCTATGGGATTAAGTGGCCGAAGAATCTCTTGAACCCCCTGACTGGCATTTCCGTGACCAGTTATGCCAATAATAAAAGGGGATATTTTTTTGTCAAATCCCTGTTGCGCTATTTTACTATTGACCTGTTTCATTGCCTGAACCGCCTGTCTCAGTGAATTATATTCATAGGCCGGCCTGATAATGCCGAACGGATTTTTAATTCCTTGATATTTTAATTTCTCACCCAAATAATGCAAGCTATCAATTAAACCGCATATCCCAGCAAACCTACCGAAATGAACTAGACGCCTACTATGTAAATCAGTAATTTTTTCATAATCAATTAAGGTTACTTTCTTTTTGATAAACTCCTTCAACAAGGGGATATTTTTTGGTTGGCCTTTGATAGTATGTGAGAAACACATATAGACTTTATCCTTATCAACATCGCATACTTGCGGCGGTTTGATGCCTAAAAGAAAAGATGCTTGCTTAAATCTATCTAAGACTTTTGCACCTGCTTTTTTATACTGCAGATCATTAAACACCCTTTCCTTGCTTGACTTAACCTCTACCTTAACTCCCTTTTTTATCAACCATTTAACGTCCCCGGGAGTAAGTGGAGCGCGATGCTCGGAAGAGCTAAACGTCTCTCTTAAAATCCCTAATACTAGGTTCTTTCGCATATCAGATATTTTAATATCTACATCAGCTGAAACGTTTTGTGATAATATATTACTCTTCTTGGCTAAATCTGTAAAGGAAAATCTAAATGCACGACTCTCTTGATATGCTTGACAATCGTCTAAATAAGCGATATTATTCTCTCAAGATTCTTCAGAATGTTAATTAAATTTAGAAATTGTAAAATTTCGTTGTTACGGCTATGCAAAAAAAGCATCATAAAACCGAAATAACAAATCAATCATCTTTAATTGAACTAAAAGACTATCTGCTAACAGGAATATTGTTTCTGCTTTCTTTTGTAGTTTATATTAAAACCCTCTGTCCTACTGTATATGAAGGTGATAGTGGTGAAATTTTAGCAGCAATAGCAACTCTGGGAATCGCACATCCTACAGGTTTCCCTCTCTACATGCTGCTCGGCAAGTTATTTACTATTATCATACCTCTTGGTGATATTGCCTACAGGGTAAATATTCTATCTGCATTTTTTGCTTCATTATCTGTAGGAATAATATACCTCACTTTAAAAACTTTATTAGGTAACCGACCTGTATGTCTGGGGGCGGCTTTAGCTTTTGCTTTCTCTGCTACGCTCTGGTCGCACGCCACTGCCGCCAGAGTGTATACCTTGGCTGGATTTTTTATCACGTTATTAATATGGACAATTTTCTTATGGAGCATGAAGCAGAAAGATAAATATCTGTTTATATTTGCGGTAATACTAGGATTGGCTTTAGGAACTCATGCAATGGTAATACTGGTTATCCCTGTAGCGATTGCCACTATAGCCACAATAAAGCCAAGAACTTTCTCCCGGCCAGTTATTGTTTTAGCTGTATTGGTTGCGCTTGTCTTGGGAGG
>JASFIK010000089.1:0-5793 GCA_050122705.1 Candidatus Omnitrophota bacterium
TCTGGGAGCACTAATTTGTTCATTGCGTTTTCTTAATACACATAAAGTAAGATTATTTTGGTTGGAGTTTGGCATCTTGTTTTATGCTATGGGATTAAGGGAATTAGATCCCCATCGGATGGTAGAGGGTTTTAACTTCTTAAATGGCGATTTTTATTCTTCTCCACATATACATTTAGCTTTAAAATTATTTTTTGCAATATCACTACTTTGTCTTTTTGGAACTTTGCTTCATTTCTTTATCTCCAATTTTCCATGGTTTATAGATTCATTTAAAAAACGTCAAACCTGGACTTTTACCGCAATTGCTTTCTTGGTTGCTGAATTTACAGCTTGTACTCATCATAAACTAGTATACTTTGCTTTGGTTTCTTTGTTTGGCGTAGCCCGGAGTGATTTAGCCTTTATGGTCAGCGCCCTGGAAGAACCCTTTGAGCTTATTGCCGCCCTGCTTCTTTTGCTTACCGCAATTCAGATCCCCAAAGAATTTACGATAAAAAAATTCAGATTCAAGTCAATAAATTAACTACAATTTTGAATTTGATATGATATAATTAATGCCATTCTAAAATATGTTTGAAAAGGAAAATTAATATGAAAGAATTCAGTTTTATGGGTTGTATTGAAATCAAAGAGCTGCTCGGTAAGAAGGCAGATAATGAGCAGGAGTTATTGGAGCTTATTGAGGAAGTGCCTATAGATTCTATTTATTATCATACGCATAGTTATTTCTTAAGGCATTTTTATATTTCTGGAGTTTATCCTAATGATTTTGCTAACTGGGTAGCCGTCCAGGTAAGGGATAGAGAGCTTGGCGAGAAGCTCGCGGCAATAACCCCTTTGGGAGAAAAGAGTCTTGAAAATATAAGAACTGAGTTGATCGAAATTATTGATAACCACCTTTCAAGGATTAAAATAGTGCCCACGGTTGTTTATGGTCAGCCTTTTTATTTCATGCAATCACGAATAATAGAGATTCCAGCCGGTATTGTGGTCGATAACTTACAGGAGTTTCTCGAGGCCTTGCAGAATGTTGATGCCAGTGCAATATATAATCATGTTTTTGAAGCGCGCTTGCGAGACAGAAGAGGCAGGAGTGATTTTGCGATTTGGATTGATGAGGTACTGCAAAAGAACGATCTAGCAGATAAATTTGAAAAGGTGGATAGCTATATGTATAGCTTAGAGGGATTAAGACTAAAGTTAATCCAATTATGCAAACAGGAACTAAAGAAATGATCTCCAGAAATAATATTACTCTTGAATCTTATAAAGAAATAGCCCCCAAGGGCACAATTGATTTAGCATATGGCCTTGCCGAAAGCCTAAAGGGAAAATCCATGTTACATATCAATTCTACCAGAAGAGGCGGGGGGGTTGCCGAAATACTGCATCGGTTAATTCCTATGCTAAGTGATTTAGGGATACCTACTCACTGGGAAGTAATGGAAGGAACTCCTTTATTTTACCAGACAACCAAGAGCTTCCATAATGCACTACAGGGACAAAATCCAGTAATCACTAAAGAGATGTATGAAGAATATATTAAAATTAATCAAAGCAATGCTGAAAAGGTCTCATTTGATTCTGATTTAGTGATTATCCATGATCCTCAACCAGCAGGTATGGTATATAAAAAAGCCAAGACAGCTAAATGGCTTTGGCGCTGCCATATAGATATTTCTCATCCCCATAGAAAAGTCTGGAATTTCTTAAGGGAGTATATTTATAAATATAATGGAGCAATTTTTTCTCTGCCAAGTTTTGCCCAAAAAATCAATATTCCACAATTTCTGATGTATCCCTCAATTGATCCATTAAGTGAAAAGAATAGAGAATTAAGTAATGATGATATTAATAGAATTGTAAACAGATATAATATACCAAATGATAAACCAGTAATTTTGCAGGTTTCCCGCTTTGACAGGTTCAAAGACCCTTTAGGTGTTATAGAGGCATATAAATTGGTAAAAAAGTATAATGATTGTTGCCTGGTACTTGCAGGAGGCGAAGCAACTGATGATCCTGAGGGAGAACAAATATTACAAGAGGTAAGACAAGCAGCTTCTCAGGACAAGGATATTTTTATTTTATCTTTACCTGCAGAAGCAAATTTAGAAATAAATGCACTACAAAGAGCAGCTACGGTAATTCTCCAGAAGTCTACCAAGGAAGGCTTCGGGCTTACGGTTGCCGAAGCAATGTGGAAGGGCAAACCAGTAATTGGTGGTGCTGTAGGCGGTATTACAGTGCAAATTATATATGGCCAAACCGGATTTACCGTGAATTCTCCAGAAGGGTGCGCTAACAGAATACGTTATTTATTGAATAACCGAGAGGTTTTAGAAAACCTTGGCCAGAAAGCCAAAGAGTATACCCGCCGAAATTTTTTAATCACCAGACACCTTTGTGACTATTTAGCTTTCATGAACTATATATTGCAGAAATAAAATACTGTCTATTTTCTTTGAGATATCCTCCGGCGACAGAAGCGATAATCAAATGAAAAAAAGAGGCAGTGGTATCTTGCTGCACATAACCTCACTTCCTTCGGCCTTTGGAATAGGTGATTTAGGACCAGAGGCTTTTAGGTTTGTTGACTTTCTTGCTGAAACTAAGCAAAGCTTCTGGCAAATCCTCCCCTTAAATCCTACAGAGTTAATTCATGGTAGCTCTCCTTATCACAGTATATCTGCTTTTGCACATAATCATTTGTTAATTAGCCCAGAGCTTTTAATACAGGATGGCTTACTTGATAATAAAAACCTGCAATTCTTGCCAAATTATCCAAAAGCAAAGGTAGATTATCAAGCAGTTTCTGCGGATAGAGGGAAAATTTTAAATCTTGCTTATCAACGATTTAAAAAGAAGAGACAGGGTAAACATGAATATGAAAAATTCTGTTCTGACAACAGCTATTGGCTCAAGGATTACGCGCTGTTTGTTGCTTTGAAAGACCATTTTTCAGGAAAGATTTGGAACCAATGGCCTGCTGACATACGAGATAAAAAATGTGAAGTTATTAAGTCTTTAAATAAACAGCACCAGGATAAAATTGAAATGGAAAAGTTTATTCAGTATGTTTTTATTAAGCAGTGGCTTTCGCTTAAGCATTATTCTAACCAAAAAGGGATTAAGATTATTGGAGATATGCCAATTTATGTAGAATTAAACAGTGCCGAGGCGTGGGTCAATCCCGATATATTTAAATTAGATAGTCAGAAGAAGCCTTATGTGGTTGCCGGCGTACCACCCGACTACTTTAGTAAAACTGGACAACTCTGGGGGAATCCGCTTTACAGATGGGATAAGCTTAAAGAAAGAGGGTATGATTGGTGGATTCAGCGGATCAGGCATAATTTAAAATTGGTTGATATTTTAAGGATCGATCACTTTCGAGGTCTAGTAGCATACTGGGAAGTATTAGCTTCTGAAAAAACAGCGATTAAGGGAAGTTGGGTTGAGGCACCAGCAGTTGATTTATTTAACAAGCTTACTGAAAGATTTCCTAATCTCCCTTTGATTGCCGAAGACTTGGGTATTATTACCCCTGATGTGAGGGAGGTAATGCAGCGTTTTGGGCTTCCTGGGATGAAGGTGCTTTTGTTTGCTTTTGGTGAGGATAATCCTGCGCATCCATATTTGCCCCATACCTATAACAATAATTGCGTGGTTTATACTGGGACCCATGATAATAATACGGCCAGGGGATGGTTTGATAAAGAGGCAAAACCAGAAGATAAAAAAAGGCTGTTTGAATATTTAGGGCGAAAAGTTAAAACTAAGGAGGCTGCCTGGGAATTAATTCATTTAGCAATGAAGTCTGCTGCTAATATAGCCATCTTCCCAATGCAGGATATTCTTGGGTTGGGGCAGGTCGCAAGGATGAACAAGCCAGCTACTAAAAAAGGCAACTGGCAGTGGCGACTTCTATCTAAGCAATTATCACTATCGTTGACTAAAAAACTTAGCAAGATAACAGAGGATTGCGCAAGAGCATAAGGAAATTACTTATCATTTTAAGATTATAATGGTATAATTGGTGCAAGAGGCAAAAATGCTTAGACAAAAAAATAGTAAGGCATTTACGCTGGTTGAGATAATGATTGTGGTAGCGGTTATTGCTATGATAGCAGTAATTGCTATACCTGGACTGCTCAGGGCGAGAACCTCATCTAATGAAGCATTAGCACGCTCAACCTTAAAGACAATCTCAAATGCTTGTGAAAGTTATGCTGCAGTAAATTTTGGGCAATATCCTACTGCAATGGCAGACTTGATGGGGATAGCGCCACCATATCTTAATCAGGATTATACTGTTGCCCCAAGGCAGGGGTATAACTTTGCTTGTGACAACCTAGCGATTACCGGCTATTCTTGCACCGCTACGCCAGTAGCTTGTAACCGAACCGGTACAAAGAATTTTACTATCACTACCGGAGCAGTTTTAACCTCTGTTGATTGTTAGTCGAGATTTCTTATATTCCCAGACTTTAGTGACATAATTGTAAGCAAAAGGAGGCGAAGATGTCTAAAAAAACACTTATTGCATTTATTATTGCAGTTATAATTATATTAAGTCTGAGTACTAAGTTAATGTATGCGCAAGGCGAACAGATGTTAAGTTGTGAAGGGATTATGCAGAAGTTAGAACTGATTCTTGAAAATCAGGCTCAAATAAAGGAAGATTTAGATTTAATCAAGCTAGCAGTAGCCAGGATATAGGGAATATAGTTTTTGCCTTTAACAGATGCAATATACTGATTCAGAGAAAAGAAGACACAATCGGGTGAAGCGTCCGCTTATGGCGCGAATGCGTCTTCACCAAGGTGCGCCTGAATCTCAATCGTCTCAAAAATGGGACATAGTACAAATAAGGAATTTGAGTGCAGGTGGTTTATCTTTTAGCTACACGCAAGAAGTGGCATTAGGTACTATTTTAGAGTTTAACATTATGTTGCCTTCTCGCTCAGACCCGATTCACTGCTTAGGTAAGGTTTGCCGTGTAGATAAGGGCAGTGGTGAAGGAATAGAGACAACAAAAAGGATTACTGTTTACGGCATTGCCGTGCGCTTTCTAAAATAGAAACTCAGGAAGAGAATTAGATGAGTTCTAACAAAGGGCAGATTGATAAAGCGATCTCCTGTAGTATTAGGGGATGGCTTTTTTATTTTTAATCAGAAGGTTATTGAAGTGCTAAGATTGATTTAAAAATTATTTTTATTTATGTTGTTTGTGATATAATGTGCAGATTTAGATTGTAAATATATTTTGGAAATTAACAAAGTAAAGCAGAGAATAAAAGGATATAAATAATGACTGGGGAATTAATCTTTTCTTTAATTGGCGGCTTGGGATTTTTCTTCTTTGGTATGAAGACTATGTCTGAGGGTTTAAAGAAGATTGCTGGTGAGCGCCTCAAGGCTATTCTGCATATGGTTACCAAACTGCCTGTTATAGGCGTGCTAGTCGGTGCCCTGGTTACTTGTCTTATTCAATCTTCCAGCGCAACTACGGTAATGGTAGTGGGTTTTGTAAATGCTGGTTTGCTGGCGTTAAAACAGGGAATTAGCGTGGTGATGGGTGCTAATATCGGAACTACCTTTACTGCGTGGCTAGTTTCAGTTATAGCAATATTCAAAATTACCCATTATGCCCTGCCTCTTGTCGGTATTGGCTTTGTCATGAATACATTTGCCAAAACAAAGAATGCCAAATTCTGGGGACAGGTAATTATGGGATTTGGTATGTTATTTATCGGTCTGGGTTTTATGAAAGATGCTTTTGATCCA
>JASFIK010000090.1:0-5762 GCA_050122705.1 Candidatus Omnitrophota bacterium
CATTACTCAGCGAGAAAGATACAATCGAATAATTGATATCTGGACCCATGCTACAGACCGAGTGGCTGATTTTCTTTTTAGCGGAATGGAACCATTTAACCCTATCTTTATGATGGCTGATTCAGGGGCAAGGGGTTCTCGTCTGCAGGTAAGGCAATTGGCAGGTATGCGCGGCCTAATGGCTAAGCCTTCAGGTGAAATTATTGAAAGCCCAATTATGGCCAATTTCCGCGAGGGCCTAACAGTGTTGGAATATTTTATCTCCACACACGGAGCAAGAAAGGGATTAGCTGATACAGCATTAAAAACCGCGGATGCCGGATATTTGACCCGTCGGTTAATTGATGTAGCCCAGGAGGTAATTGTTCTTGAGGATGATTGCGGTACCTTAAACGGAATTACGGTTTCTGCGATTATTGAGGGAGATGAGGTAGTGGTTCCCCTATCTGAGCGAATTATTGGCCGTACTGCCCTTGATAACATAGTTGATATTATTACTGACGAGGTTATTGTTGGTCAGGGTAGCGAGATTATTGAAGAGAAGGCAGAGGTAATTGAACGCTTAGGTATTGAGAAAATCAGGATTAGGAGTGTTTTGACCTGCGAGACAGAGCGTGGGGTTTGTGCAAAGTGTTACGGAAGAAACTTAGCGCGCGGCAGCTCAGTAGAGGTAGGTGAGGCAGTAGGAATAATTGCTGCGCAAAGCATTGGTGAGCCAGGTACGCAGTTAACCATGCGCACCTTTCATATCGGAGGCACGGCTTCGCGAATTGTTGAACGCTCATTTATTAAGTCAAAGAATAAAGGTACAATTACCTATCATAATCTGCGTACAGTACAACGCGAAAAAGAATTCCTGGTGCTTAATCGTAACGGCTCAATAAGCATTAATGATAAAGAGGGCAGGGAATTAGAGCGCTACCCTGTTCCGCACGGAGCAACAATCTCTGTGGCTGATGGAGAAGAGATAGATAAACAAGAGGCGTTTATAAACTGGGACCCTTATACCTCGCCAATTTTATCTGAGGTAAGCGGTCGGGTGAAATATGAGGACCTGATCAGCGCAGTAACCTTGGAGGAGGAGTTTAATCCAGTAACCAAAGTAACCGAACACGTAGTAATCGAGCATAAGCCAGAGCATCATCCACAGATGATTATCTTGGATGAAAAAGAAGAGGTGTTGGGAATTTATCCTATACCCGTGGGAGCCCACATAGTAGTTAAAGACAAACAGAGGATCAAGGCAGGGGATTTATTAGCCAAGATACCCCGCTTGATTGTTAAGACACGCGATATCACCGGCGGCCTTCCTCGTGTGGCTGAGTTATTTGAAGCGCGCCGACCAAAAAGCCCGGCAGTAATTAGTGAAATTGACGGCTTTGTAGAATTCGGAGAGACTAAAAAGGGACAGCGGGTAATTATTGTGCGTTCAGCCACAGGAATGCAGCGGGAATATATTATACCCCACGGAAAGCATCCCAATGTATACAAGGGCGACCGGGTAAGTGCCGGCCAGCAGCTTACTGACGGACCAGTAGTTCTTCAGGATATATTAAGGGTGTGCGGGGATAAGATTCTCCAGGAATACCTGGTTAATGAGGTTCAGGAGGTCTATCGGCTCCAGGGAGTGCATATTAACGATAAGCATATTGAGTTAATTATTCGCCAGATGTTAAAGAAGGTGCGCATTGAGAATCCGGGCAGCACTGAGTTTCTGCCTGGTGAATATGTGGATAAATGGAAATTTAAAAATGAGAATGCACGGGTAAAGAAAAAGGGCGGAAAGCCTGCTTCTGCTACTCCCCAATTACAGGGCATTACCAAGGCCTCCTTAAATACCGAGAGCTTTATTTCAGCAGCCAGCTTTCAGGAGACAACCCGCGTACTCTCAGATGCTGCAGCCGCCGGAAAGCAGGATGGGCTATATGGATTAAAGGAGAGCGTGATTGTGGGACGCCTAATTCCTGCAGGCACAGGTTTTTCAGAACACCGAGATGTTGAAATGGCAAAAGAAACAAAAGAATAAACCAAAAAAAAGATATGCCGACAATTTCGCAATTAATTAGAAAAGGCAGACGCAGCAAAGGTAAAAAATCAAAATCCCCGGCGTTGAAATTTTGCCCGCAGAGAAGAGGGGTGTGTGTGCAGGTGCGTACAATGACTCCCAAGAAGCCAAATTCAGCGCTACGTAAAATCGCACGAGTTAGGCTAACCACGGGCATTGAGGTTACTTCCTATATACCAGGTGAAGGGCATAACTTACAGGAGCATTCCATAGTCTTGGTTAGAGGGGGTCGAGTTAAGGATTTACCTGGTGTGCGTTATCATATCGTACGAGGAACCTTAGATACATCAGGCGTGGCAGAGAGAAAGAAATCACGCTCTAAATACGGAGCAAAGCGAGTTAAATAAGAGAGGACATAAGTTATGGAATATAATATTAACAATTCGCCCAACAACTTACGTGTACTGTCGTTGCGTAAGTTGAGGGCTCATTAAAAATGAGAAGACGCGGTGCGCAAGACAGAGAAGTAATGCCTGACCCAAAATACAATAGTAAGGTGGTGAGTAAATTTATTAATATGGTTATGCTGCGCGGAGAAAAGTCTACTGCCCAGAATATTGTTTACGGTGCGCTTGAAATATTATCCCAGAAGGCTAATGAGGCAGATGTCCTACAGGTGTTTCACAAGGCACTGGATAATGTACGCCCGCATTTAGAGGTAAAATCACGCAGAATCGGTGGGGCTACTTATCAGGTTCCGATTGAGGTAAATAAAGAAAGGGGTATTTCTCTGGCCTTGCGCTGGGTGAGGGATATTGCTCAGTCAAAAAAGGGCAGACCCATGCAGGAGAAGTTAGCTGATGAATTGCTTTCAGCTTACAAGGGCGAAGGCACAGCAATTAAAAAGCGGGATGATTTGCATAAGATGGCTGAGGCAAACCGCGCCTTTGCTCATTTTAGATGGTAATTTAGGGATATGCAAAACAAAAACTTAGAAAAAATCAGGAATATCGGGCTTATCGCTCACATTGATGCGGGAAAAACTACTACCACTGAACGCATACTCTATTTTACTGGCAGGTCTTATAAGATTGGTGAGGTTGATTTGGGTACTGCGGCAATGGACTGGATGGTACAGGAGCAGGAGCGAGGCATAACCATTACTGCTGCCTCTACCACTTGCTCTTGGAAGGAGCACCAGATAAATATCATTGATACTCCCGGGCATGTTGATTTCATAGTTGAGGTAGAAAGGTCATTAAAGGTTTTGGATGGGGCAGTAGTGATATTCTGCGCCGTGGGAGGGGTTGAGCCGCAATCAGAGACAGTCTGGAGGCAGGCTGACCGTTATAACGTTGCCCGCCTGGCATTTGTCAATAAAATGGATAGGGTGGGAGCAGATTTCTATTCTGTTTTAGAGCAGATGCATAAGCGATTAGCAGCTAATGCAGCAGCAATACAGATTCCTTTTGGACAGCAGGACGAGTTTGCTGGCATAGTTGATTTAATTAACCAGCAATTAATTGTCTACCGCGATGATTTAGGTAAGGATTTCCAGCGAGTGCCTTTACCTGATGAGCTTACTAATCAGGCCAAGAAATATCGCGATATGCTCATTGAGCGGTTAGCCGAGGCAGACGAGTCAATCATGGATAAATTCGTACATGCAAAACCGATTACCGCTTCAGAGTTAAAAGCAGCAATTCGCCGAGCTACCTTAGCAAACAGATTTGTGCCAGTGTTCTGCGGTACGGCTTTAAAAAACCGAGGGGTGCAATTGCTTTTAGATGCAGTTTGTGATTATTTACCTGCTCCTTGTGATCTTCCGGCAGTAAAGGGGGTTGAGCTTGATTCAGGAGACTACCAGGAAAGAACAGTTTCAGATGATGCGCCATTTTGCGCCCTGTGTTTTAAGGTTATGACAGACCCTTATGTAGGCCGGCTTAATTTTGTGCGTGTCTATTCCGGCAGAATCTCTAAAGGAGAGTCTGTGTATAATGCCACTCAGAGAACAAAAGAGCGCATCACTAAATTGGTGCGAATGCACGCAAATCGTCAGGAGGTTGTTGAGTCTGTTGGCACAGGCGATATTGCTGCAGCAATCGGCTTAAAAGAAACCAAAACCGGCGATACCCTGTGTGACGAATCTGCGCCGATTATCATCGAGAAAATCCGTTTTCCTGAGCCGGTTATTTCAATGAGCATTGAGCCACGCAGCAAAGAGGATCAGGATAAATTGGGTTACGCATTAAAAAAATTAGAGGAAGAAGACCCTACTTTCACCTTGAGTTATAATTCTGATACCGGCCAGTCACTTATCTCAGGCATGGGTCAACTACATTTAGAGGTGGCTGTAGATCGGTTAATGCATGACTTTAATATTGAGGCAAAGATAGGTCAGCCTCAGGTAGCATATCGAGAGACAATTACTAAGAAGGTTGTTTCAATTGGAAAATTTATTCAACAAACCGGTGGCCGCGGCCAGTATGGTCATGTGGTAATCCAGATGCACCCTCAGGAGACCCCGGGTTTGGGGATTACCTTTGAGGATAAGATAAAGAGCGGAGCAATACCTCGAGAATTCATTCCCGCGGCAGAGGAGGGTATAAGGTCAGCTGCTAAGAGTGGCTGTTTGCTGGGATATCCGGTTATTGATATAGCGGTTACCCTGATGGATGGTTCTTATCATGAGGTTGACTCATCAGAGTTAGCCTTTCAGATGGCAGGGGCAATCGCCTTTAATGACGGGCTTAAAAAGGGAGGCCCTATACTCCTTGAGCCAATTATGGATTTAGAAATAATTACTCCTGAGGAGTATATGGGGCAGATCTTAGGAGACCTAAATGGTCGCAGGGCAAAGGTTATTGCCATGAATCAGCGAAAGCAGTTGCGGATTATTCGCGCTAATGTGCCTTTGGCTGAAGTCTTTAATTATGCCACTATACTAAGGTCTCTTACGCAAGGAAGGAGTTCTTATACAATGGAGCCCTCGCATTATGCTGAGGTGCCTTCAGATATATCAGAGAAGATAGTTGGTTTGGGGGCAGGTGGTTTCCCAGCAAAAGGAACCCGCTTGTCAATGCCTACCAAAAGGAGGTAAGAATGGCAAAGGAGAAATTTGTTCGGTCAAAACCACATTTAAACATCGGAACTATTGGTCACGTTGATCACGGAAAAACAACTTTAACCTCAGCGATTACCCTGGTACTCAATAAGAAGGGTTTAGCCACAGCAAGAACTTTTGACTCTATTGATAATGCTCCTGAAGAAAAAGAAAGAGGCGTAACCATAAACATTGCTCATGTTGAATACCAGACTGAGTCACGCCATTATGCACACATTGACTGCCCAGGCCATGCTGATTATATCAAGAACATGATTACTGGTGCAGCGCAAATGGACGGAGCAATATTAGTGGTTTCTGCAGCTGATGGCCCAATGCCTCAGACCCGTGAGCACATATTGCTGGCTCGCCAGGTGAATGTTCCCTCAATTGTAGTGTTCCTTAATAAAATCGATATGGTTACTGATAAGGAGCTGGTTGATCTGGTTGAGATGGAAGTAAGGGATTTGCTTACCAAGTATAATTTCCCCGGAGATAAGACTCCGATTATAAAGGGGAGCGCCCTAAATTCAATGAATTGCGGTTGCGGTAAGGATGATTGCGCAAATTGCAAGCCAATTGCTGAATTAATGAAGGCAGTTGATGAGTTTATCCCCTTACCAAAAAGAGAAATGGATAAACCATTTCTTATGG
>JASFIK010000091.1:0-5726 GCA_050122705.1 Candidatus Omnitrophota bacterium
CGCCTTAGGGCCGGTTAAAGTAGAGCAGAAATTTCTCCCCTTGGATGATCCGGTAAAAATGTATTTAAAGCAAATGGGTTCAGTAGCTTTGCTTTCTCGCCTGGAGGAGATTGAGCTGGCTAAAAAAATAGAGGACGCTGAGATAAAGTTTAGACAGACGGTTTTTTCCTGCCCATTTGCCCGGATAGCGGTCTTGAATATTGCCAATAATATATTAGAGGGCAGGTATAATCTGGAAGATATAGTTAAGGATGATTTGACATCAAAGCGCAGGATTGTGTTTAAGAAGATAGTTCGATTAACCAAACTCCTCCGGCGAACCCGTCGGCAGACTAATTGCGTTAGCTTGCTTTTGAAATTTAACCTTACCACTTGGGTGATTGAGGCGATAGTCAATGAAATGATTAAGTTAGTAAGTGAGTTAAGGCAGATAGAGCGCTATAAAAACCCACGCCGGAAAAAAATAAAAAGATTAAGAAAGCGGGCTATCCTTTACCAGCTGGGGAATTGGTCTTACCCAAAGATAAAAGCTAAAATAAGAGAGATTTGCATTGCTCAGGCCAGATTTAATTATGCAAAAAGACAGTTGGTGGAGGCAAATTTGCGGTTAGTGGTAAGCATTGCCAAAAAATACACTAATCGCGGCCTATCATTCCTAGATTTGATTCAGGAGGGCAATATCGGCCTTATGCGGGCAGTGGAAAAATTTGAGTATAAACGGGGATATAAATTTTCCACCTATGCTACCTGGTGGATAAGACAGGCAATCACGCGTTCGATTGCTGATCAGGCACGCACCATAAGGATCCCCGTACATATGACTGAGACAATAAACAAGATTATTCGCCTGTCGCATCAGTTTGTTCAGGAAAAGGGGCGTCAGCCTACTCCGGAGGAGGTAGCTACAAAACTTCGTCTACCTCAAGAAAAGATAAAGTCGATTCTCAAAATAGCGCAGGAACCGATATCCTTGCAGTTACCTATCGGAGACGAAGGAGACACAAATTTTGGTGATTTTATCCAGGATAAAAAGGCTATTTCGCCTGCAAATACAACTGTTCACTCAATGCTCAGAGAAGAAATGAGGGCAATGTTGTCCACTCTTGGCTCACGCGAGAAAAGGATATTATTCTTACGCTTCGGCTTAGAGGATGATTCCTCTCATACCTTAGAGGATGTGGGCAAGATATTTAAGGTTACCCGCGAGCGCGTAAGACAAATCGAAGCAAAGGCGTTGAAGAAATTACGTCATCCCAGCCGTTCCAGAAGGCTGCGTCCTTTCTTAGATATGAGCCTTTCTCAGGAACGTAGCCATTAATTCAGCTCTACACCTTTCCCTTTAGGATAGTATGCTTCGCTTAAGTCTCTGGTTACTAATATTCCTGGTAATTTTAAAAATCAGTACCTTTGGCTGGCAGGGGCTTTTTTCTGGCGCAAGCAGCCACCTACCTAAAAACCATGAACTAGTATCCCGGCTTAAGGCTCATGTGGTTAAGCTTTCTGGCGATATTGGCGAACGGAGTGTTTTTAGATATCCCCAACTTCAGGAAGCGGCCAATTACATCATTGGTCAATTTGAGAATTTGGGGCTTGAGGTGGAGTTTCAGGAGTACTCTCTCTACGGAAAACAGGTTGGGAATGTAATTGCAAAGAAACGCGGGAGGGAAAGCCCTGAGGAAGTGGTTATTTTAGGTGCTCATTATGATACCTGTTTTAATCCCGGCGCCAACGATAATGCCTCTGCGATTGCCGGATTATTAGAATTAGCCAGGCGATTATCTCAACAAGAGCACCGTCGGACGATAAAATTTATCGCTTTTGTCAATGAGGAACCGCCCTTTTTCAAGAGCGAAGATATGGGTAGCTTTATTTATGCCCGTTCGGCTAAGCAGAGAGGCGAGGTTATAAAGGCAGTGTTGATTCTGGAGATGATTGGCTTTTACTCTGATAAACCCTTTTCTCAGAAATACCCGTTATTGATCGGTCCTTTTTATCCTAACCGAGCAAATTTTATTGCCGTGGTAGGAAACCTTGCAAATCGCCAATTAGTTAAGCAGGTTTATCACTACTTTAAACGGAATTCGCAATTCCCCATTCGCCGAGCTGTGCTTTTTGATTTTATCCCAGGAGTGGATTTTTCTGACCACTGGTCTTTTTGGAAGATGGGTTTTCCTGCAGTAATGATAACTGATACTGCCTTTTACCGATATTCCCACTATCACAGTAATTCTGATACATTTGAGAAGTTGGATTATCAGGGGATGGCTGGAGTGGTTGATGGTTTAGGAGCCGTTCTCCAGGAGTTCGTAAAATAAAGAGTCCCATCTGGCATTGTCCCGCCGCAAAAAATCTTTACACTCCCTGAAAAATCTGTTAAGATAAAACGTTTGAAAGTAATAAAGTAATGGGCGATTGGCTCAGTTGGTTAGAGCGTTGCGTTCACATCGCAAAGGTCACAGGTTCGAGTCCTGTATCGCCCACTTCTCTAATGAGAACCTATAGTTAAAATGCCAGGGATATTCAATAGAGGCAATAGCAACATATCAAAGGTAAAAACCCCTAAGGAGTTAGCGGTCCTTATAGAAGATGAGATAATTGCTTTCTTTGATGTAGGTTTTTTAGACGTATACATTTTAAATGATGCAAAAACAGAATATATTCTTGAGAAGAGCCTTAATCGGCTAGAGGGTGTCCCCCGAGTTACCAAATATAAACTACTCGAACCAAAAGATCCAATTGTAATACACCTGATGAATACAAAAGAGGCCTTTTTGGCAAAAGAAGTAAATCGGGCCATTGCATTTGAGTTAATGGAAGAACGCAGAACATTTTTATTTTCCTTAAGAGATAAGCTGATTGAGTTAGGGGCCGAGGCGTGTGTGCCCTTTTTTATCGAGGATAAGTTGGAGATTGTATTTATATTGGGCAAAAAGAGATCAGAGGATGAATTTTCTGCGCGAGAAATAGAGCTGTTTTCTTCGCTGGTGGATCAGTCAGAAAGGGTAAATTATAAATTTGATTTGTTAAAAAGAGAGATAGAGCTGTTTATCAAATCTATCCGTAAAATAAATGATGACCTTGAGGAAAAGGATCCTTATACAAGAGGCCACTCTGATCGGGTTACTCAATTTTCAGTTATCGTTGGCGGGAGGATACCAGAGGAACTCCAGAAGATTCCTTACGGAGAGATATCTCTATATTATGCTGCCGAATTTCATGATGTGGGTAAAATCAATATTCCCGACAGCGTGCTTAAAAAGCCAGGCGCCCTTACAGATGAGGAATTTAATATAATCAAGGAACATCCTTATGAATCAATGAGAATGATTAATGCCATAGAAAAGTGGTTTGGTAGAGGGATACTCGAGGCGGTACTCTATCATCATCAGAACTATGACGGGACTGGTTATCCGGGCGGAAAGAAGGCAGACCAGATAAATATTATTGCCAGGATAATAAGAATAACCGATTCATTTGATGCCATGATTAGCGACCGGCCGTATAGAAAGGGAATGGCTCATGAAAAGGCCTTGTCTGAACTTGAAAGGGGACGGGACAAACAGTACGACCCGAAGGTATTAGATATTTTCTTAGAGGCATATAGAGAAGGCATGTTCAAAGATGTATTTTCTTCGTTGCGGGGGATAAGCCAGCCTGATTTATTTTAATTTTCACTCTGATAATTATCGAAGATTGATATACCTAATCCGAATAATCTTAATCTCATTTGTATTAAGCGGATGTGCTTCTGGTCAATTCTCTGTAAACGAGGGGACTGCCAGGTTTAGCCTTCCCTTTGATTGGCCTGGTCAGCAGGATGAACAGATTATTACTGATGAGTTAAGCAGCCCAGAGCCGAGCAGCGAAGAACCAATTAGTAATAGTTCAGTTAGCACAATAAAGGGAATTTATGTTGGTATGTCTAAGACCGAACTGTATAAGCTATTTAGTGCATCTCAGCTTGAGGATTATCGTAAGCAGGGTAATCAGGAATGGATTACCTTCTCTGCAGGCGCAGAGAGAGAGCCAACAGACACAGTTGAATTCTATTTAGTAGGTGGAAAAGTTAAGGATTACAAGAGTAGGTAATACAACTCTACCAGACCATCCTGCCTTAAAGAAAATCTTTACAAGCTTGTTTAATTCTGGTAATATAATTTTTTAAGCTGTTATAAGCGACAGGTTTAGCTATCGGTATCCGCCAAGCACGGGCCCATAGCTCAGTGGTAGAGCAGGTGACTCATAATCACTTGGTCGGAGGTTCGAATCCTTCTGGGCCCAATTGGGTTAACAGCATATTCATATTAATGAGAACCTAAAAGGGAGTGTTAAGAGGGAAAGAATGTTTTCCTCTTGGGCTAAGATAATTGGCCAAATTCAGGATTTGAGGGGAAAGTGTCTAAGTGGAATTAAAAAAGCAGATTAACTGGTTAGTTCAGTTGCAGGCAGTTGATACCCAGATTTATCGCCTGCAGCAGGAGAAGAAAAGCGCGCCATTAAAGATAGAAGAACTGGAAGAAGCATTTGCCAGGAAGAAAGAAAATTTAGCCAATTTGGAAAAGAAGAGCCAAGAGCTGCTTAGGCAGAGGAAAGACAAAGAATTGGATTGTGCAGCAAAAGAAGAAGAGGCGCGCAAGCTGCAAACTCAACTTTATCAGCTTAAGACAAATAAGGAATACAGCGCAAAATTAAAAGAGATTGATACAGTACAAGCCGATAAGTCCGTCTTAGAAGATGCAATATTGGTTTTTATGGAGGAGTCAGATAAGTTAAGCATCGAGATTAAAAAAGAAAAGGAATTTTTAAGCGAGGAAGAAAAACGCGATAAGGCAGAAAAGCAAAAGATAGAGCTTCGGGTTAAGGAGATTGATGAGGAATTATCTAAGTTAAACTCACAAAGAAGCCAGATTGTCCAACAGGTTGATCCCAAGGTCTTAGCCAAATATGAAAGGGTGCTTACCAATCGTGATTATTTAGCAATTGTTAAGGTAGAGAATAATGCCTGTCAGGGTTGTTTTATGAAAGTACCACCCCAGATAATTAACCTAATTAGGATGTATAATAATTTAGTTATCTGTGAGGTGTGCCAGAGGATTTTGTATATAGATGAGGAGGGAATCGGCTCTTGATACCCAGCGAATTTCAGATCTACATTGATGGTGCATCTGAAGGGAATCCAGGACCAGCAGGTATCGGTGTAATTCTTACCCAAAACGGACAGGTGATTAGAAATATATCTGTATATTTAGGAATTCAGACTAACAACGTTGCAGAATATATGGCTTTAATCTTTGGTTTGCAGGAAGCCTTAATGCTTAAGGCTAAGGCAGTAAGCATTTACACAGACAGTCAGTTACTCTCTCGGCAAATAAACAATGAATATAAATTAAGAAGCCCTAACCTGATTGGCTTGTATGCTCAGGTGGTACATTTATTATCTGCTTTTGACAGCGCCAAGGTTCAATATATTCCCCGCGAAGAGAATCGGGGAGCAGATAAGTTGGCAAAGAAGGCAGCACAGAAAAAATTATTTACACAGGCCAAGGTGGCTACTTTGCGCTAATTGCGCAGAGAGGAAAGTCCGAACTCCAGAGGGCAGCGCGGTCGCTAACGGCGACTTTCGGAGAATTCCGAAAAGGAAAGTGCCAAAGAAAATATACCGCTCCTGCTGATTCGTTTTGCATTCGCAAAAGCGAATCAAAACGGCAGGGGTAAGGGTGAAAAGG
>JASFIK010000092.1:0-5632 GCA_050122705.1 Candidatus Omnitrophota bacterium
TGCCCAACCTATAAGGAGCAATTAAGACAATTATCCAACCGTAACATCAAAACTTATGGGTTCTTGGGTTATCCGGTTTTACAAGCAGCCGACATTCTATTATATAAAGCAAATAAGGTTCCCGTAGGAGAGGATCAACTTCCTCATCTAGAATTATCGCGCGAGATTGCCCGTAAGTTCAATAGTCTATATAAAAAGAAGGTCTTTCCTGACCCACATGCCTTGCTTACCAATTTGCCACGCCTTTTAGGTTTAGATAATCGAAAGATGAGCAAGAGCTTCGGGAATACAATTGATCTTTCCGACAATCCTAATATTATCAGAAAGAAGGTTCTGGGCATGGTTACTGACCCGAAAAGAATAAAGCGGTCTGATCCGGGGCATCCCCAGGAATGCAATGTTTTCAGTTACTATAAAGTTTTTATTCCGGCCGAAGAATCAGTGGTATATGACTGGTGTAAAAATGCCCAGAAGGGGTGTACTGACTGTAAAGGCATCCTCGCTGAGGATTTAATCGTTCGCCTACAGAGGCATCAGGAAAAAAGAACATCTTGGATCAATGACCAAGCAGGGCTTAAGCGGATACTCCAACACGGCCGTCAGCGCGCCTGCGAGATTGCTACCCAGACGATTGAGGAGATAAGAAATATAATCGGCGTATTATAATGGCTTATAAAATTAAACTCGACATATTCGAAGGCCCCTTAGATTTGCTTTTGTATCTAGTAAAGAAAGACCACCTCGATATCCGTGATATACCTATTGCTAAGGTGACTGAGCAATATTTAGCCTATCTGGAGTTGATGCGGTTGTTGGATTTAAATATTGCCGGTGAGTTCCTGGTTATGGCAGCCACGCTTATGCAGATTAAGTCCCGGATGTTGCTTCCTGGCGATGAGGCAGGCATGCAGGAAGAAGCGGAGACTGATCCGCGAGAGGAATTGGTGCAAAGATTATTAGAATACCAGAGATTTAAAGAGATTGCCTCTGAGCTAAGGCAGAGAGAGCAAAAACAGCGTCAGCATTTTATCAGGAGGAACGTTACCCCTGAGGTTGACATTAGAGAGCAACCGCAAGAGGTATATTTTGAAGCAAGCATATTTGATTTAATCAACGCATTTACTAAAGCCCTGAAAGAAGAAGTCCCGCGTGAATTATTTTATCAGGTAATTAGGGATGAATTTACGGTTGAGCAGAAGATTCATGATATTCTCCATTTATTACTTGACCAAGAAATATTGATTTTGAATCAACTTTTTAGTCAGAGTAAAAATAAATTAGAGATGATTGCTACTTTCCTGGCAGTATTGGAATTGATCCGCCTTAAAGAGATTATCGTCCGTCAAAAAGGGCTCTTTGGCGATATCGAAATTATTCGTAATTTAAATAATATTGTTGCCTATGAACGAAAATAAAGGAAAGGCAAATCCGCTACCCAGAAATATGGGTGGGCAGGAAACTGAGGATGATGCGATTTTTAATATCTCTCTCAGGCCCCGAGTATTAAGTGAGTTTATTGGTCAGCCAGAAGTCATCGCCAATCTCAAGGTGGTGATTAAGGCGGCAAAACAAAGGAGAGAGCCTCTGGAGCATGTTCTTTTAAGCGGCCCTCCAGGATTGGGCAAGACCTCTCTTGCCCACATTATTGCCCGTGAGATGGGTTCAAAGATAACCGCTACATCCGGTCCAGCAATTGAGCGGGCAGGAGACTTAATCGGCATATTGACTAACTTAGAGAAAGACGACATTTTATTTGTTGATGAGATTCATCGTCTCTCAAAGGTGGTAGAGGAATTTCTTTATCCGGCAATGGAGAATTTTCAAATTGATTTTGTGATTGATAAAGGACCGTATGCCAAGACCATCAAATTCAATCTTAAGCCATTTACCCTTGTCGGGGCAACTACGCGCAGCGGGCTCCTCTCTGCACCTTTACGGGGAAGGTTTGGTATGTTTTATCATCTGGATTTTTATAGCCCTCAAGAGTTATCAATGATTGTTCAGAATTCGTCAAAGCAATTAGGCATAGAGATTGATCAGGCGGCTGCTTTTGAAATTGCCAAGCGTTCGCGGGGGACTCCGCGAGTGGCCAATCGCTTATTAAGGCGGATTAGAGATTATGCCCAGGTTGAGAAGAAGAATAGAATTAATCCTGAATTAGTAGCTTGCTCTACTAAGGCTTTGGGTATTGATCAGGGAGGGCTTGATGAGATTGATCGCAAGTTTCTCAAGTTAATATTAGAGAGTTATTCTGGTGGTCCAGTAGGAATAGAGGCGTTGGCAGCCAGTCTTAATGAAGATGCAGGCACAATTATCGATACGATTGAGCCGTATTTATTAAAAGCAGGGTACTTAAAGCGGACCTCGCGGGGTAGATTTGCCACCAAGCAGGCCTTTGCGCATTTTGGCCTGGCTTATGCAAAAGATAAGCAAGAGGAATTGTTTTAGATTATCATGCCCACTCTCGGCAAGCTTTTAATCATCTCAGGTTTATGCTTGATTGTGATTGGCGGATTATTTTATCTTTTTGGTAAGGTTGGTTTTTTAGGAAGATTACCCGGCGATATCTATATCGAGAAGAAGAATTTCACCTTTTATTTTCCTTTAGCTACCTGTGTGGTTCTTAGTTTATTTCTGACTTTGTTTTTCTGGTTTTTCTCCCGCCGTTAATGTTTAAGCTTGTCCACCAGGATATAAACAGTAAGGCACGCCTCGGCCAGTTATCCGCTGCTCAAGGGGAAATCCTGACTCCCTGTTTTATGCCGGTGGGCACTCAGGCAACGGTAAAGACATTAAGCCCATTAGAGTTACAGCAGGCGGGAGCAGAAGTATTGCTGTGCAATGCTTATCATCTTTTTCTACGTCCAGGGATAGAGGTAATTAAAAACGCAGGCGGGTTGCATCGATTTATCTCCTGGCCCGGTACGATACTCACTGACAGTGGCGGTTATCAGATTTTTAGCCTGGCTTTATTTCGACACATTACCGATGAGGGGGTTGAGTTTCAATCCCATCTGGATGGGAGCAAATCTTTTCTTACTCCCGAACGAGTAATAAAAATACAGCAGGAATTAGGCGCAGATATTATAATGCCCTTAGATGAGTGTGCGCATTATCCTTGCGCGAAGGACTATGCCCGAGTAGCGCTGGAGAGAACGCTTGATTGGGCGAAGCGCTCTAAGGCTGTGCTGATTAATCAGAGAGAGCAACCGCTACTTTTTGGGATTGTGCAAGGTGCCACTTACCAGGATTTAAGAAAGGAATGCATCAAGAAACTCTTGGATATTGATTTTGATGGTTATGCTATCGGCGGGGTTTCTGTTGGCGAACCCGAGGTTTTAAGGTATAATATTATAAATCTTGCTTTGGATAATCTACCTAAATTAAAGGTAAGATACCTTATGGGTTTAGGCACTCCGCAGGATATTTTGCAGGCCACCGAGTGGGGTGCGGATTTATTTGATTGCGTAATCCCTACACGCTTTGGTCGAAACGGGACTGCCTTTACCCACGCCGGCAAGTTGATTATTCGCAATGCCCCGTATATTTCGGACTACCAGCCTTTAGATAGTCGGTGCTCTTGCTATACCTGCCAGAATTTTAGCCGTGCTTATTTAAGGCACCTATTTAATTGCGATGAAATATTAGGGTTAAGATTAGTTTCTTTGCATAATATCCATTTTTATCTGGAGCTGATGCGTAACATCAGGACAGCAATTAGGGAAGATCGATTTATTAAGTTTAAGCAGGAATTTTTAAATAAATATAATCAAAATCCCGACCCTTAAACTCGCAGCTTATTTCTAAGGATATGCGCATAGATATTCTCACAATTTTTCCTAAAATGTTTAGCCCGATATTGAATGAATCGATAATTAAGCGAGCGCAGGCCAAGGGTAAGGTAGATATCTTTGTGCATAACCTGCGGGATTTTTCTGATGATCCACATCGTAAGGTTGATGATCGGCCTTTTGGCGGAGGCCCAGGAATGGTGATGCGGCCAGAGCCGATTTTTAAAGCCATAGAGCATATAAGGTCAAAGCAAAAGGGGAGGAGTTCAAGGGTTATTTTATTAAGTCCTCAGGGTATTAGATTAAATCAAAAGATTGCCAAAAGATTACTAAAATATAAGCACTTGATTTTTATCTGCGGGCATTATGAGGGTATTGATGAACGTATCAGAAGATTGTTAGTTGACCAAGAGATATCGATTGGCGACTATGTTTTAACCGGAGGGGAGCTTCCTGCGATGGTGGTTGTTGATTGTATCGTGCGTATTATTCCGGGAGTTTTGGGTGCAAAAAAATCCTTGCATTTCGAGTCGTTTGAAGGTAATTTATTAGAATATCCTCAATATACCAGACCGGCAAAGTATAAGGGGATGTGCGTACCGGAAATACTTTTATCCGGCAACCACCTAAAAATTGAAAAATGGAGGTTGAGGCAGGCAGCAAAGACAACCAGGCAGAAAAGGCCAGATCTTTTAAAAATTAAGAGCTAAGGAGTGATAGACAAGATGGATAAACTAAAATTAGTCGAGCAAGAATATACAAAAAAAGAAATCCCTGATTTTAAGGTAGGCGATACAATTAAAGTGATGTCTAAGATTCTCGAGGGCGATAAGATTCGCCTTCATCCATTTGAGGGCATGGTAATCGCTAAAAAAGGCAAGGGGTTAAGGAGCAGTTTTACGGTAAGAAAGATTTCTTACGGCGAGGGAGTAGAGCGCGTATTTCCCACTTATTCACCCCAGATTGAGAGTATTCAGGTTATTAATCAGGGTAAAACAAAACGGGCAAAGCTCTATTATCTAAGAGGAAGATTAGGAAAGGCAGCCAGCAAGGTTTAAAGGCTTAATGCGCTAACTACTTTCCGGATGGCGAATTTTGCGCTAGAAAGAAGATTAAAGAAACAGGGCTTTGATGTAATTATTGGCGTAGATGAAGTTGGGCGCGGACCCCTCGCCGGGCCACTCGTGGCAGCGGCCACGTGTCTTAAGACAACCCGTTTTAACAATCGTATTGATGATTCTAAAAGGCTTACCAGGAGTCAAAGGGAGGATGCGTTCTTGGAGATTATTCAGAAATCCATATTTTCCTTAAGCGTGGTTGATGAAAGGATGATTGATACGCTGAACATCTTAACTGCTACGCGTTTGTGTATGGAGAATGCAATATATTCATTGCTCAGAAAGTTGGGCTATCAAAAGATATGTATTATGGTTGATGGAAATGTAAAATTAAACATACCAGACTATCCGGTTTTTAATATTATCAAAGGCGATGTTAAATCAAAGACGATTGCTTGTGCCTCAATTTTAGCCAAGGTAAATCGCGACCGAATAATGTCTTTATATGATCAGCTCTGGCCAGAGTATGGATTCCTCAGACACAACGGCTATCCAACCAATTTCCATCGTTTGGCCTTGAAGCAATTTGGTCCATGCCCAATTCATCGCTTGAGTTTTTCTTATGCCTAAGACAAAAAATCTCCAATTAGGTCGAGCCGGCGAACAGGCGGCAGTGGATTTTCTCAAAGACAGCGGATACAAAATAATCAATACTAATTACCGCACTAGATTAGGTCAGATCGATATTATTGCCAGGGATAAAAAAACTATCTGCTTTGTAGA
>JASFIK010000093.1:0-5621 GCA_050122705.1 Candidatus Omnitrophota bacterium
TTTAAATCTCGCTTTCATTTTTCAAGCTTTCTAAAAAAGAGGCTATTCCTGTGATATCATCTGGCTGATAAACCGGCTTATCTGTAGTCAGGGCTTTATCGCTAATATAAGCAATGATTTCAGGTAAGGATGATTCTTTGCCTCCTATTTCTTTGCGAATTATCTGAATCTTCTTAATACCCATTTCATTATTATAGCCCTCCATTAAAACATAGTCAAAATCTGAGAAATAATTCTTTAGCTTTTCCTTTAGATTTGGCTTAACAAGATAGGGTCTAATAACTGTTTCCCGCTCGGTTGAGCTAAGAAATATTCCCTTGCTTCCTGCCTGGGCGAATTTAAAGGAGTCCTTTCCTTCAATATCAAGGTCAAAACCGCGCGGGCAATGTTTTGCCACAGCCACGCTGATGCCCCTTTTTTTTAGTTCTGGCAAGAGCCTCAAGATCAGCGTAGTTTTTCCTGAATCAGGTATACCAATTATAGATAAAATAAAGGGATATTTCTTATCCATCTTGGTTGAGACTCTTTAAATCCCCCGGTGTATTAACATTGAAAAACGCCCCACTTTCGGACTTATCTACTTTGATAAATTTACACCTGCACCTCTCAAAGAGCTTCCTAATTGAATAATCTCCTGCTTTTAGTAAATCCTCGATAATGGGCAAAGTTCTGGTAGAATATATTGCATGCAGGGGCTCAACCCCTGCTTGGGTATAAGGAACAATACATTCAAAATCCTCAGTTGAGATGCCCAAAAATTTCTTGATCAATTCAGCCTGTAACAATGGCATGTCACAGGCAACAAAAAAGGCTTTATCTTTTGAAGTTGTTTTCAGGGCGGTATAAATACCGCCTAATGGGCCGCGCTCATGGATTATGTCCTCAATTACCTTAGCCTGTTTGAATTCAGGCAAACCATGTTTATCATCAGTTACAATAAGTACCTCTTCAAATAATCGATGGAATATATCTAAAATAATATCTATTACTCTCTTATCCTTATATCTGAGTGACTCTTTGGGGAATCCCATTCTGCTGCTT
This sequence comes from Candidatus Omnitrophota bacterium, assembly GCA_050122705.1. Classification (GTDB taxonomy): domain Bacteria; phylum Omnitrophota; class Gorgyraeia; order Gygaellales; family JAHJCI01; genus JASFIK01. The sequence goes on from JASFIK010000093.1 coordinate 1,042, forward strand.
TGGCCCCCGGCTAAAATAACCCCGCTGCAATCGCTAAATTTCTTCATCAAGCTATTGCCCTTTCTTTTTCAGGTATTTTTTTAAGTTGGCTATAATTAAAAACTGGTCCGTCCACACAGACAAATTTTTCTCCAATGTTGCAATGACCGCATTTACCGATACCGCACTTCATATATCGCTCAAGAGTCAAATAAATATTTTCATCCTTAAATCCGGAGTTGATGAGTTTCTCAATGACAAATTTAATCATTATCTGCGGGCCGCATACATAAGCTATGCCGGTGGTTGTATTCATATCGGTTTTATCCCATAATCCAGTGACTACTCCCACATTCCCCTTCCAGTTATTATCCGGTACATCCACCGTGAGCATAACTTCTATGTTGGGCATTTTGCCCCAGGTTTTAAGTTCCTCCTTAAAACAGAGCTCATCGGGGGTTTTGGCGCCATATAAAATCTTGATCCTGCCAAAGCTGTCTTGTTTATCAAGCACTGAGGTTATTAGACTCCTTAATGGCGGAAGCCCAATACCGCCGGCGATAAAATATAGATCTTTGCCCCAGGCTTGTTCAAAAGGAAATGCGTTTCCATAAGGGCCTCTGAGGTAAATTCTGTCTTGGGGATTAAGTTTGTGTATTGTATGGGTTAGTCTACCCATAGCCCTTATGGTAAATTCCAGGAATTCGCGCTGCTTTGGGCTAGAGGCAATAGATATAGGAGCCTCACCCAACCCCAATATAGAAATCTGCATAAATTGGCCTGGCTGATAAGTGAAACGCTCGGTCAGGGATTTGTCTTCAAAGGCAACTCTAAAGGTCTTGGTGTCACAACCTTCTTTTTGGATTGATTGTATTACTGCTGGATGAGGAATATACTCGTTCTTCAATCCTGGGTTACCTCCTGAATAATCCGGGATATGCCAATATTAACTGGGCAGCTTAAAAGGCATCTGCCGCATCCAACGCATCCACTCATACCATTTACCAGATAGTCGTATTTAAGCTTGTGTTCGTACCTGCGTGAGGTTCTCATCCATTTTTCAAAGCGCGGATTATAACCACTGGCTTCTCGTGTATACCCTTCAAATACGCAAGTATCCCAATTACGATACCTTTTGGCAAAGCTTCCTTTTTGTTCATCAAATAGATTAAAGCAATTACAGGTTGGACAGACATAGACACATCCGCCGCAATAAATGCACCTTTCGGCTATCCTTTCATATGTCTCTTTTGCTACCTTATCCTGGCAGAATTTATCTATTGCTTTGTTGAAATCAAGTTTAAGTTTTACCGCAGCCTCTGTTTTACGTTTGACAACCCCTAAGCGCTTAATATCTTCTTGGGAAGCTTGCTCAAAATAGATTTGGTAATCCCTAATAAATTCCTCTCCCCTTTTTGAGCCAATTTCAACTAGATATTCGTCTCCCAGATCAGCTAATTGTAAATCGAAGTAATTATATTTTCCTTTATCAGTTTTCTCTGGAATGGGTAAAAATGGTCCGCTTTTTGTAGATGTACAAAAACAGCTTTCTAACGGATGTTGACAACCAACAATAACCAGGAATTTATCCATTGAACGGTTAAGATAATAAATATCCTCAAAATTCCTGCTAAATAAATCATCCATAAATAACATTCCCTTAACATCACAGGCGCGCAGACCAAATAATAGTCTTTTCTTGCGAACCTGAGTAGTCTCTGTAATCCTTCCATCTTGAGATTCAAAAAGAGATTCTATTTGAGGAAACCCCAACACCTTGGGTGGGATTACCAGAAATTGATAGTCCAAATTGAGTTTATCTTGTAAGGATTGCTTATGCTTTTCTTGTAAGTTCACAAACTGCACCTCACCTGCAAAATCCTTTAAAGGGATATATGTTTCCCAAACCGATGATACGCTGATCAATAAATCCTTGAGTTTGGATTTTTTTAATAACTGCGCTGTCATGATTTTATTTAACCAACAACCATTTTTGATTAGTCGATTTTCTCAACCTTAACCGCACAGACCTTGTATTCAGGAATCTTAGCTATCGGGTCCAGTGCTGGATTGGTTAATACATTTGCTGCTGCCTCTTTAAAATGAAAGGGGATAAATACCGAACCCTGCCTTACCCTGTCGGTTACCCATGCTTGCGTCTGGATTTCTCCGCGCCGGGATGAAATCTTTACTTTATTGCCTGATTTTAGTTTTAGACTCTGGGCATCCTGGGGGTTAATCTCAACATACGCAGAGGGTACCTCTCTGTCTAAGGTGGAGGTTCGGCGAGTCATAGTGCCTGTGTGCCAATGCCAGTAAATCCTTCCCGTGCTCAACACAAAGTGATATTCCTCATCTGGAAGCTCATCAGGAGCAATATATACGCAGGGTAGAAAACTTCCCTTTCCCTTGCTAAACTTATGCTTATGTAAATAGATAGTACCTGGGTGGTCTTTTGATGGACAGGGCCATTGTAAACCAAAGGGGTCAAGACGGCTATAGCTTATCCCTGCATAGATTGGAGTAAGTTGAGCTATTTCATCCATAACCTGACTGGGATGGGTATATTCCATCCCCATATATCCACAAAGCCTGGCAACCTCAGATATTATCTGCCAATCTGGTTTCGTCTGGCCCGGAGGAAGAATAGCCTGGCGTATCCTTTCAATTCTACGCTCTGTATTGGTAAATGTACCATCCTTTTCTGCAAAACTAGCAGCAGGCAATATTACATCTGCATATTCAGCTGTATCAGAGAAAAATATATCCTGGACAACTAAAAATTCAAGCTTCTCCAATGCCTGGCGCACATGGTTTGCGTCAGGATCACTGATAACCGGATTCTCACCCATTATATAAAGCCCTTTTAACTTGCCTTCCCTGGCTCGGTTAAAAATCTCGGTGACTGTAAGCCCTGGCTTTGACGGTAAATCTTCAACCTTCCATATTCTTTCAAATTTAGCCCTCAGTGCATCATCAGTTACCTTTTGATACCCTGAAAAAACATTAGGCAAGGCTCCCATATCACATGCCCCCTGGACGTTATTCTGGCCTCTTAAGGGATTAACTCCGGTAGATTCAAAACCTACATGGGCAGTAAGCATTGCTAAATTAGCCAGGGATTTAACATTATCTACGCCAGTGGTATGCTGTGTAATGCCCATAGAGTAAATAATCATTGCCTTTTTACTTTTTGCATAAAGCCTGGCTGCCTGGATAAGAAGATTATTGGGGATTGAGGTAATCCTTTCTACATAATCTGGGGAATACTGTTCAACCACCTTCTTTAATTGATTAAATCCTTCGGTTCTTTCCTGTATATATTTTTGGTTGTATAGTTTTTCTTTAATAATCAGGTTAATCATCCCGTTTATCCAGGCAACATCAGTGCCATTATTCTGGGCCATATAAATAGTGGCGTATTTGGCAAGTTCAATTTTCCTTGGATCAACCACGATCAGCTTAGCTCCTCGGTCACAGACCGCATTAATAATTCTTGAACCAATAAGCGGGTGCTGTTCGGTTGTGTCTGAGCCGGTTACCAAGAATAAGTCAGCCTCAGTGAATTCATTTATTGAGTTGGTCATTGCTCCTGAGCCGAATGCAGCAGCCAACCCTACTACTGTAGAGGCATGGCAAAGCCTGGCGCAATGGTCAATATTATTTGTTTTGAACACTGCCCTGGCCAATTTCATCATCAGAAAGTTCTCTTCATTCGTAGTCTTGGCTGAACTTAAGAAACCTACTGCTTCTGGCCCGTATTTATCTTTAATCTCCGTGAGTCTTCTGGCAACCTCACCTAAAGCCCTATCCCAGGTTGCTTGCTCAAATTTAGAGTTAGATTTTACTAAGGGAGAGTTGAGTCGCTCTAACTTATTAATGAACTCATAGGCATTCCAGCCCTTTACGCACAGCCCGCCTTGTGAAACAGGATGATTCATACTGGGATACGAACCAACAACCATCCCATTTTCAGACTCAAGATATAACCCACACCCACAGCCACAATAAATACAAGTAGTTAAGACTCTATCCATATCTACCAGCCCTATGCTAAGGTATTAATCATTCGCGTTTTTGTAAAATTAATCTTTTATTTTCGCTATCGATTTGGAAATTAAATTTATCTAGGAAAGACATGCCTAATAATCCATCTTCAGGTACTGTGGCTTTTCCTGAGAGGACTGCTGCTGGGATGTCTCTGGCTACTGCTCCCTGCACATTTACACTTTCCAGAACTATGTAATCTGCCTTAACCTCGCGACCGTCAGCCATAGTAACCATAATTTCTATCCTCTCTGACCCTTGAGTTTTTATTCCCAGTTGTTTGGCGATATCCCTTGATATTAAGATAAGTGAAGCCCCGGTATCCAAGAGCAGCGAAGCCCGAACCTTATCGTTCAATAAGGCATCAACAATTATGTGCGGGCCTGCCTGAGACATTTCAATCTCCTTTGGCTTAAGCTCCTCTTTTCGCATTGCCTCTTTTATCTCTTGCTCTCTTTTTACTCTTTTTTCTTCCTCTGCCTGTCGATGATTTTCCCATTTATTACGTATAAGGGAAACCTCATCTGGCCGTGATCTATATATGCTCTCTATTT
>JASFIK010000094.1:0-5522 GCA_050122705.1 Candidatus Omnitrophota bacterium
CAGAGATTTTTACAGGAAGCAGTTAGGGTTTTAAAGCCAGGCGGGAGGGTATTAATATCTGATCCATATATTTCAATGCTTTCATATGTATGGTGGAAATTTTTGCATCCTGAAGGTTGTTGTCTTTCCAGGACCGGATTTGATAGAGGTATACAGCATAGCAATCCATTTTTAGCGGCTAATAGCGCTAACGCAACCTTAATCTTTACTAAAAAAAATATCAGCTGGCAAACTAAATTTCCGGAACTTAAGGTTATCAAGGTTGCTTATCATTCGATATTTCACTATTGGCTAGCTGGGGGGTATAATTTTGCTCCCTTGGTACCGAAACGGTTGTTTGGCATGATTCGTTTGGCAGAGAAGCTGCTTAGTCCATTTGGTAGTTGTTTAGCAAGTTTTATGTTTGTAGTTGTCGAGAAAGTAAATAACCAAAGAGTAGACTGATATCATGAAGCAAAGGGATAAGAAATATATACTTGCAAATATTAATCAAAAATCTATTAGAGAGCTTTCTTCAGAGCTACATCTCAAAGAAAAAGTAATAAAAAAATTCTTAAGGAAGCATGAGCTTTTAAATAAGCAGTCGGATATTAAAAAACCGCAAGGAATAGCAAAAGCAAAATCACGTAAATTATTACAGACAATCCTGTTTATTATTTTACTTTTATTGGCGCTGTGGATAGGAATTGCCTTGCGTTTGTCCAATCTGGACAACGTAATTGCGCGCAGTCCTGATGAGGGAGTATATGCAGCTCAGGCGAGTGTCATAGCCCAAAATGGTACGGGAGCGATAAGGGAGTTGACCCGCGAATACAATGCGGATAAACGCTGGTGGCTTTATCCCCATCCGCTTAGGGTAGGGTATCTTTTGCCGCTTGCAGCGGTTATGAGGATAACCCATAACACTGACATAAAATTAGGTGCATATATTTCCACTTTTTTTAGCATTATGACACTGCTCCTGATAATAGTAGTTGGCAGGAGATTCTTTAACCAATGGATTACCCTGTATGCACTTTTATTTATCAGCGTCTCGCCCATGTCCCTTGCGATTGCGCGCAGAAACTGGCAGGATGCCATGCTTGGTTTTATTGGTTTTTTTCTTATCTATTTATGTTGCCAGATAACCCTCAATAGTCGCAAAATAATCTGGTATATCCTTTTTGTCATATCAGGAAGCTATTGTCTGTTAATCAAACTTATTGGTGCGCCGGTTTATCTGTTAAGTATTGCCTGGATTCTATGGTTATTGTTTGTCAATCAGAAAGCCTATCTTAAAGGAGTTGTCTTTATGGCTTCAGTCGCTATTGGCGCGGGAATAAGCATTGCTTATCTATCATATCTTGCGGGTAGCCCCTCAGCAGTTATCCAGTCGGTAAGACATATGCTTCAAACCGGTTTAGCCAGCCAATATAGATTGGAATTTTGCACAGGCAAGTGGTATGAGTTTTTTGAATTACTCTGGGTAGTCAACGCAGTGAATACGATTTTGTGCTTGATCGGCATCGCGGGAATGTTTTTGTCCTGGAAGACAAAGCAAAAGATTTTCGGCCTATCGATTCAGGAGAACCGAAGGGTGATTTTTGGGATTATATTTTTTATGCTCATATTTATGAGTATCTTAGCGTTTACTTTTAATTTACGGCACATCAGCGTACTGCATGCTCCTTTTTATTTGCTAGGAGGCTTAGGTCTTTGGTATATCATTTCACTGGCAAATGCAAAATTACAAAAACGCCATTTTTCTTTTGTAATTACAGGTATGCTGGTGGCAATTATTTTTGTCGCAGTCAAGGATTATCAAAATTTCCAGAAAATTATTGTTGATTCGGGGATCAAGGATCTTTCAATTGGCCTGATCAGGTGGAGCTTGGCGGGAGGAGTTGTACAGTAAGATGATGCAAAACAATCTAAATCAAAGTCCACCTTCGCTGCTTTGTAAAACTGCCCTAATTAATAAAGGAGAACTGTTAGCAATCAGTTCAAAAAAGGGCTGCCGATACCATAGGCATGGAACAAAAACCTTTTATTTTAATCAACTTACACCTGATCGATTATGCATCCATGCTTTTCATAGTGCGTATGCTACCTGTCTTAGGCTTCTCTATACTCAGACTAAGGATAATTCTGACAATGTATTCGTCTGTCCCAGTCCTGAAGAATCAATAAAATTTAAGATTATTACCATGGCACACACCAATATTAAATTTAAGCTAATAAACGCAATTAAATATTTGCTTAGATTAATCGGGATACCTTGCGACTATCAGTTGAAGCGGATATTTATTAAAGTAGCGGGAGGTCAAAGACCTTGTCCTATGGGGCATAAGCAAGGTGATGTGTTTGAATTCAATCTTGGTAATAAACAAGAGATATGCCCTGCTTCTTTCGAGTGCTTGTACCCGACAATTTATGCCTTAAATATCAAGAGGCTGGATGCGCCGTTTTCTAAGATTGAAAGCAAACAGCACGTTTGTATTAACTGCCCGAGTCACAAAGATACTATAAAGTATGATATTTCCGATTAGGTTAAGTTTTCCAAGTTAATGAAGATAGGCAAATTCTTACAAGCCAGCAGAATCGCAGCCAAGTTAATAAAGTATAAATTTAATCGGCAGCGCTTTCCCTTAATAGCCAATATTCTATTGACAAATCGCTGTAACCTGAAATGTACCTATTGCTACCCTCAGGTGTTTAAGCGCAGTCTTAAAGATGTTGGCCTTGATAGATGGATTGGCGTAATCGATGAACTATACACTATGGGTACAGAGATTATTGTTTTATTAGGCGGAGAACCATTGTTATACAACCAAATTGATGAGGTGATTAATCATATAAAGCAATATGGAATGCTTTGCGAATTGGTTACTAACGGTTATTTTGTAGAAAAAAGAATAGATGCTATAAAAAAATTAGATTCTATTTGCTTGAGCCTTGATGGAGATGAAGCTACTAATGATCGTAATAGAGGAGAGGGTTCCTTTAGACAAGCAGTTACTGCGATAGAAATGCTAAAAGATTCAGGAATAAAAACCAGGATAAAAGCGGTAGTCACTCCTGATAATATCGAATCTTTGGATTATTTATGTCGCTTTGCTTCAGAGCATAACCTGATTTTAACGATTGCCCTTCCCTGTATTAACCAAGCGTTAAAAAATAGTAAGGATTTAAAAATTAGCACTTCCCAAATTAGGCAATTAATAAAAAATATTATAAAGTATAAACAAGCAGGATATTCCATTGGTTATACACTGACCTGCTTAAATTATGTCTTAAAATGGCCATATGATTATTATCAATGGATTAAACGGCCTGCCCAAGGTGATATTCAATCAATATTACCATGTATAAAAAATGACTTAAGCTGTTACATAGATGCGGATGGCATGATGTATCATTGTGCGATTTTATGGTCAAATCAGCAGGCTAAAAATATTTTTGAAGTGGGTGTCAAACAGGCATGGCAAAGCCTTAAGCAAAAGCCATGCTATGCTTGCGGTTATATCAGCGAAGTTGAGCTTAATCTCTTGCTTTCATTGTCATTGCGTAATATCGCAGAGTCCCTTTTGTATTTCCTTAAAAATTAACTATGGAATGTAGCAATCTACAAAAAATAAAAAATTTAAAATTAAGGGTTATTTCGTCTGGTTGCGATTGTAATTGTTATCGCGCAAGCACTGATATTTCAGTCAAAGATATGCTACCAGGAGATGTCTGTCCATTTTTGTTATATTTGATGATTCCTTATTATGAGACGCTACATGCCGGTGGTTCGTTTCCCTGGATGAGAGATCTTGATGCGGTAATTGTTCAATGCCCGTCTTCAGTAGGGGTAGTTGCAATAGAAGTTAGGCGGCGTTGGATAAAAGATAAAGTAGAGGTTTACGGAGTAATTAATGCAGTTAAGGGAAAGTGCCTTTGGGGATATCAAAATGGAAAACAGATTGAACTCGAGCCTTTGCGCTCGCAAAATTTATGCCTGCAGGCATATAGATTATTATTCCCTCATTTGCAAGCACTCTCTTTAATTAATAATTATCGCCCCCCCGTACAGATTCAGTGTTATGTTGGGGGAGGTACTGTTTTTGAAATCAAATAGGAGATGAGCAATATGGAAAACAAACTAAAGAATAAACTGAAAAACAAAGTAGCTTTTATTACCGGTGCTTCTCGAGGCGTAGGTAAAGCCATTGCCAAGACTTTAGGTGCTTACCACATGAAACTGGGATTAATTGCGCGCTCTGAACAGCAACTCAAACAAGTAGCTGAATCTGTAAACACTGCCGGTAGTCAGGCAATGGCATTATGCTGCGACCTTAGGAACCGCCAGGATATCGAAAGAGCAGTTTATGATTTTAAGCAGAGATTTGGCACGCCGGATTTCCTGATTAATAATGCTGGAATGGGTGCGCGTAGTTCTTGGGATGATATATCGCTTGATAGAGAACTCGATATGATGGCGGTCAATTATACGGCACCGATAATCCTTATCCGTTCATTTTTACCTGATATGATTAAAAGGAATAAGGGGCAGATTATCAATATCAACTCAATTTCCGGGATGTATGCCAGTCCTTATGTGGGTCCCTACTGCGCCAGCAAAACCGCCTTATTGACTTATGTCACCAGCTTAGCTCATGAGTTAGAAAATACAAATGTCAAAATTTCTTCGATTATTGCCAGTGCAATAGACACAGACTTTCTTAAGAATTTTAAGGGGATTAACATTAAAAAGCAAGGTAAGTTGTTAACCCCTAATTTTATAGCAAATAAAGTACTCTCCTTAATTGAACACCCCAAGGAGAGGCTTTTTGTGGGTAATTTACCTGAAATAGTTGCAGTTAAGATTGCTAGTTTACACCCCCTATTATTTAGAAGAATAATTGAAGCAAGAAATCCGTCTCCTAAAGACAATGGAAAATAAACCAAAAGTTTTATTGATTAGGCCACTTATTCGAGAATATATAAATAGTCAATCTGAGGAGGGTTTTGAGTCTTCCATTGGCCTGGTGCCTCCGCTAAACCTTTGTTGTCTGGCTGCGGAAGCCGAGCAAGCGGGTTTTGCTGTGTCAATCTATGATTGTGAGGCAAACCAAAATAGCGAAGCGTCCCTTAAGGCTTTTCTGGCTGTCCAAAAGCCAGCTGTTGTGGGCATCAGCATTATTACTACTAACTTTCGGGGAGCACTGCATACTGCAAAAATATCACGTCAGATTTTACCGGAAGCGACAATTGTTTGCGGCGGCACGCATATGCTGATTTTTCCTAAAGAGACACTATTTTATCCTGAGTTTGATTATGGCTTTGTTGGCGAGGCAGAGAAGCCTTTTGTTGAATTTCTTGTCGCTCTACAAGATGCCTCAGGCGACCTTTCAGGAATCCCTGGCTTAGTATGGAGGATAGGTGAAAATGTACGCATAAATAAACCCTATGGATTCAATCCAGACCTAGATTCATTGCCATTTCCTGCTTATCATCTCCTTGACCTATCCGGGTACCGGATGCCGAACGCAAAAGGTAAT
>JASFIK010000095.1:0-5456 GCA_050122705.1 Candidatus Omnitrophota bacterium
TACCGGGGACTTAGCGCGCATAGACCAAGAAGGCCTTTTTTACATTGTTGGCAGAAAGAAGGAGATGATTAAGGTAGCCGGAGAGATAGTTTATGCACCCGAGGTGGAAGAAATAATTCATCGTAACCCTGAGGTTAGCGAGGTTGCAGTGGTAGGGGCTGTTGATAAACTCAGGGGTGAAGTTCCTAAGGCCTTTTTGGTATTAAGGAAAGGCGCAAAATTAACTGAGAATGAATTGCGCGACTTTTGTCGTCAGCACCTCGCCCATTTTAAAATTCCTCATTATTTTGAATTCAGAGATTCTCTTCCTAAAACCCGTTCAGGTAAGATTGATAAGGCAAATCTAATCTCATGAAGAACCTCCCATTTAAGTTTGCTCAAGCAGTTGTACACTTTCGTATTATTTTTATATTTCTATTTTTTTGCCTATCTATATTTTTTCTCTTTTGTCTGAAGGACCTTAAGATTGATACAAATCTGGGGGATTTTGTTCCACACGGGCATCCTTATATTTTAGTACAGAATAAATTAACCCGTATTTTCGGGGGTTTAAATCAGGTCTCAATTGCCCTGCAAGTAAAGCAGGGCGATATCTTTAATTCACAGCTTTTAGGCAAGGTTATTCGCATTACTAATGATTTATATTTTATGGAGGGGATAAATGCTGGTCGGATTACTTCGCTTTCTGCCCGAAAGATAAAGCATGTTGAAGCCGACGAAGAGGGATTTCGGGTGATGAGAATCCTTCGCGATGTGCCGCAGAACCCAGGCCAGATGCAAGAGTTAAAGAGAATAATAATTAATAACCCCAATGTATATATCCGTATGGTTTCTGGGGACTTTAAGTCTACGCTTATTCAGGCAGACTTTGAGTCAGGGGTATCCTCTCGGTATATCTTTCGTAAGCTCCGTGAAATTGTCGAAAGGGAGAAAGATAATCGTACAAACATCTATCTTGCCGGAAGGCCGATTCTTGAGGGTTGGCTTGATTTTTATCTCCCCAGGATGCTTAAGATATTATTGTTTACAGTCATAATTATTGCAATAGTTCTATATTTGACCTTTCGTTCCAAGCGAGGGGTTATTTTGCCTTTATTAGATTCATGCTTTTCAACCATCTGGGCAATGGGCATAATCACACTTCTTGATTTTCGTCTTGACCCCAGCACAATGCTGGTTCCCTTTTTAATCTTGGCCTTGGGGGTAAGTCATTCAGTGCATTCAATGAAGCGATATTACGAAGAAATGAAGGATAAATCGCGTGATTCAAGCCAGGCGGTGGTAAATTCAGTAAGCTCATTATTTGTGCCGGGTCTGACTTCGGTTGTAACTGATGGTTTTGCTTTCTTGTCTTTGATGCTAATACCGATAGCCACGATAAGGAACATGGCAGCAGTAGCAGGTTTGGGAGTTTTGTGTAATTTTCCAGCGAGCTTTATTTTTACCCCGGCAGTTCTCTCCTTTATGAACAGACCCAAGGTGCTTGAGGTAAATCGCGAGGAAAGGCATACAGTTATCGACAGATTCCTCAAGAGGTTAGTTTTCCTGGCTATAGATAAAAGAGCCAGAAGAATAACCATTGCCTGCTTTATCCTTATTGGTGTATTAGGGGTAAAGGGAATTAAGAAAACCGTCATTGGCGATAATACCGAGGGCTCTAGTCATCTTTATCCCAATAGCCAGTATAATAGAGCTGAGAAATTTATTAACCAGCAATTTGGAGGAACAAATTCCTATTATATCTTTGTAGAGGGAAGACAGGATTCTATGGTCGATAGTCAGGTTTTAAAGGATATGGATTCCCTGCAGAATTATTTAAGGAAAGAGGTAAAGGAGGCGGGCTACGCTATCTCCCTAGCGGATTATGTAAAGGCAATGAACATGGCTGTATTTGCAGGTAGGAGAGAACATTTTTCTATACCCGATAATACAAAGACAATATCCGAATATGTATTTTTGTATGATATTTCCAGCTTTCCGGGGGATTTTACACCGGTAGTCAGCATTGATTATGCCTTTGCTAATATTAAGGTAGATTTAAAAGACCATAAGGCAAATACAATAAACCAGATTATTAATAAGACCAAAGAGTGGTTAAATAATTATAATACCGGCAATCCCAGGGTAAAATTTCTTTATGCTGGGGGAGATATCGGTATTTTAGCTGCGGTAAATGAGATTATTGGCAAGAATATAATTTCCAATATCATTCTCATTGCCGGGTTAGTACTCATATATATAACCATTGCCTTTGGCAGTATCTTTGCAGCGTTAATTCTCCTATTGCCACTGTTTTTAAGTATCCTGATTGTTTTTGCTATCCTGGGTTTTAGCGGCGCAAGTTTAACTATGGAGATTATGCCTTTAGCTTCACTATCAATGGGTTTGGGCATAAATTATGGTTTGTATATTCTCTTTCGCATGCGACAGGAGGGGCAGATAAAAAAGAGTTTATCAAGAGTCCTTAAGACCTCTTTGCTTACCTCCGGAAAGGCAGATTTCTTTAGCGGGATGATTGTCTCTTTGGGAGTTCTTGCTTGTGTCTTTTCTAATATTCGGCTGCAGGCATCATTCGGAGCTACCTTAGGAGCGGCTTTAATATTAAATATGTTGGGGACTTTGGTATTATTACCAATTATAATCTCTGTATTCAGGCCTCGGTTTATCTTCAGCAGGCCGTTAAAATAGATGTAAGATAATTGTTTTTTAATTTCATAGGATTATCAAGGTTAATTCTAAAAAAACAGTTGATCAAATAAGGAGAGGGGGTAAGGAAGATGAAGAAATGGTCAATCTTTTTTATTCTGTGTTTTGGGCTGCAGCTGCTCGGCTCTGTAGATAATTTATATTCTGCAGAATTAGAATATCATCAGGTCTATAAGCCCGCAGAAGGAATGTCAGTTGAGGACATAATGCAGATTAAATACTTTGTGAAATACACAAAGTTTGCCCATGATTATGAGTCTACCGGTTACGTGTACTTTGTCGACAAGACTGGCTTTACGCGCGAAAGGAACTTCTTACGACAGAGGATTCTTTTGGGCAGGGAGTCTGATGATATTGCCTACAAAGATCTGGTAGTATTTACCGGTCCTACTGCGGTTAAGGGCCTATCCGTACTTACCTGGTCATATATTGATCCAGCTAAGGAACAGAACCAATGGCTTTGGTTGCCATCGTTAAAAAAAATACGCAAGATTTCTGCCGCACAGTCTGATGATTCATTTATGGGAAGTGATTTTACTATTGAGGAAATAACCACGCGCAAGTTTGAAGATGAGACATATACCCTTTTGAGAGAAGAGGCTTTCCAGGGTTACCAATGCGAATTTAATAATCAACTTTACCATCAAGGGACTAATTGTTTTGTTATTGAGGCAAAACCAGAGAAAAGCCCCTGGTATTATTCCAAGAGGATTGTTTGGGTAGACAAGAATACCGGCGGAGATATCTATCATGAAATATATGATCCCGCAGGGCAACTCTACAAGACAATATTCAAGGATTACCAGATTTTGAAAGTAGAAGGCAAGGACTATCCTACACAGATGCTTCTTGAGGTAAAGGATCTGCGTACTGAGCATAGAACAGTAATTGAGATGAAAAATGTAAAATATGACCAGGGATTAACCGAAGCCGCATTCACAGAAAAATCGCTGATGAGATCAAGATGGTAAGAGGAGGTGAATAATGAAGAAGGTAGTTATTTTGTGTTTATTATTTTTTATTAGCGTAACCGCCCATGCTGATCAGTTTAGCTTAAGTGGCTATTTAAAAAATGAATTCTCCTTGGGGATTGATACCTTCAATGACGTGCACAAATTCAAAAACATCCTCGGCTTGTCCGGAGAATACATCATTAACGATGACTGGACATTCTTTGCATCAACCAGATACTGGTATGATGCGGTATACGATTGGCAAGAGAAGTATGATTCAGCCCAACACTATATGGGGCATGTGCAACGCACTGAATGGTTGAGAGATTGCTATTTAGATTATATCTCAGATAAATTAGATATCCGCTTAGGTAAGCAACAGGTAGTCTGGGGTCAGGCTGATGGTATCCCTATTCTTGACCGGGTCAATCCATTTGATTTGACTGAATATTGGCTACCCGATTTCGTGGATCTGCGCATTCCTTTATGGATGATTAATGTTAAGTATGCTCCTAAGGTTGACTCGATATTGCAGCTTTTAATTATTCCTGATTTTGAGCAATCTACCGCAGCTCCGCCAGATGCCCCTTTTGCATTTCGTTCCTACCGGCTCTTTGAAGGATTTAGGAATCTTTGGTTATCCTCTGCTTGGCCGCCGGGCTGGCCACCCCCATGGCTGCGTAGCCTAACTACAAATATTTACTATCCGGGGAAGCAATTTAAGAATTCTACCTTTGGCGTGCAATGGATGGATCGGTTTGGCGATTTAGAATACACCCTGAATTTTCTATATGGTTATTACTATTCAGCAAGGACCTTTAATGAAACCCCCCTGGGATCACCAGCTCTTAATTACGCCAGGCGCTTTAAACTCTGGCGTATGTATGGCGGCTCATTCAATAAAACATTTACTGAATCCGGACCGCTGCAAGGTATTACCTTAAGAGGAGACTTTGCTTATTACAACGATGAACCCACGTACTTTGGAGACGTAGATACGGGTTCTTCTGCAGGAGTTAATCGCTGGAATAACATTTTCTGGCTAATCGGTATAGATAAATATGTAGCCACTAATTGGATGGTTAGCTTTCAATTCTCGCAGTATATTATGGAGGATGATAGCCCTGGCGGGTTCCATCCTATTACTGGCAAACCTTACGAAACCTTTAACGCCTATACCTATGGACATCAAGATGCGGTAGAAAATATTTTCTCTTTGAAGATTATGACTGATTTTATGCACGAGCGACTGAAGCCGGAGATTCTCTGGACCTGGACTGATGACAATCAAGGGAAGGTCTCACCCAAGCTTACCTATGAGATGAGGGATAATCTCTGGTTGACTACTGGCGTCCATTATTTCTATGGTAATGAGGAGGATTCTAACGGACAGTTTCGCGATAAAAACCAGATCTATCTAAACATAAAATATACCTTCTAATTTAAAAAATTGCCTTCACCAATAGAGGGGCAACCTTTAAGAATAAGTATTAGGTTGCTCCTTTTCTTGCCAGCAATTTTTTTGTTGACCAGACAGCGAAAGCATGTTATTATTACCCGAAAGTATTTCTTCTAAATAATAACTTTTATGTGAAGGGAGGACTAAATGGCAACCGGTTATTGTGTAAAATGCAAGAGCAAGAAAGAAATGAAGGATGAACAGGAGGTAACTTTAAAAAATGGCCGTAAGGCTGCTAAAGGCAAATGTTCTACTTGCGGAACCTCCATGTTTAAAATCTTGGGGAAAGCCTAACAGGAGGTAGAAGGTAATAATCGAAGCAAAAGAGTTAGCCATAC
>JASFIK010000096.1:0-5441 GCA_050122705.1 Candidatus Omnitrophota bacterium
TTATACGGCTTTACTGACCAGTTGCCCAAATTAATGTCGCAGGTAGATTTGATTATTACCAAGCCGGGTGGCCTGACTATTGCCGAGGCCTTGAGTATGGAATTGCCTATGCTTTTTATGGGAGCAATTCCCGGTCAAGAAATAGCTAATGCACGAATTTTACAAGACTATGGCTGCGCAATAACGGTTAAGAATTGCCGGTCTTTAAAAGATACGATTATTGATTTGAGTATGCACCCAGACAAAATGGATTTAATGCGTGTCAATATTCAGAAGATTAAGCATCCGGATGCGGCAGAAGAGATTTGTAAATACATAATTAAAGATGTATGCTCAGGTAGTATTTAATTTACCAATTGAGGGCCCTTTTGATTATTTTATTCCTGCTGCTGCCAAGCAGAAACTCAGTCCGGGGATGAGGGTAGGGGTATCATTTGGCAAGAGGCGTTGCGTTGGTTATGTAGTGGGCAAGAGAGGGAGTACCCAAGCCAAAAAGGTAAAACCGATTCTTAGCATTCTTGATGATTTACCAATTTTAGATAAGACTATGTTAAAGATAACCCGGCAGGTAGCTGATTATTATGCCTGTTCTTGGGGGCAGGCAATTGAGACAGCCACGCCGGTAAGCCTAAGAAAGTCTAAGCCAATAGGATTAAATAGGCAGGTTAGCATAGAAGAGAAGCTGCCAAATGAAAAGAATGACATGTTGCTACTGCAGGACATAAGCGGCGATAAGTGTTGGGAGGTTTATTTACAAGCGATTAGCGATACCCTTAAAAAAGGCAAGACAGTTATTCTCCTAGTTCCTGATAGGCAGTCAGCTGAGATGATGCAAAAGAGGCTTAAGCATCAACTCAGTCAAGATGTGGGTTTACTGCATAGCTACCTGTCAGCAAAGAAAGAGTTAGCAGAGTGGATAGAGCTAAAGTGCGCAAGGCTAAGGATAGTGGTTGGAACGCGCTTGGCAATTTTTGCCCCCATGGTTAATTTGGGGCTAATTATCATTGAGCAAGAACAGAGCCAGGTTTATAAACAAGATTCAGCCCCGCATTATAATGCTGTGGGGGTGGCTAAGATACGCGCTAAGATCGAAGGATTAAAGCTGATTCTGGCAAGCCACAGCCCGACAATAGAGAGTTGGTATCAGGCCAAAAAAGGCAAAATAAAATATATCTTACGGAATACCGAGCTCCCTGCGCGCGAGATTAAAGTAATTGATTTAGGGCGGGTAGGATTTATCCCTGACCGAAGAAAAATACGGCTGTCAATTAGCCTTGAGGATGCAATAATGCGTAGCCTTGAACAAAAAGGCAAGGTGCTTTTATTTCTTAACCGTCGGGGATTTTCCATTTTTGCTTATTGCCATAATTGCGGAATGGTTTTACGCTGTCCGCGCTGCAATGCTAATTTAATATTGCATTTTAAAAATAGCAGATTAATCTGCCACAGTTGTAATTATAATACCGAATCACCCAGGATTTGTCCGAATTGTAATTCTGGATATATTCGCTATTCGGGTTTGGGCACAGAGAAATTGGAAAGTGAGCTACATCGTTTATATCCCCAGTTTAAGATTGCCCGCCTGGATAAGGATGAGCAGATTGTTCCAGGGGATGCGCAAATAATTGTTTCTACTGAATCAATATTTAAACACCCCCTTACTGGTTTAGACCTAATCGGTGTAATTTGGCCTGATACGGTTTTAAACCGTCCGGATTTTCGCGCCGCAGAGAAGATTTTTGCCTTGCTGTTGGGACTGGGCTCTTTGACTACCAATGCGTTAGTTATCCAGACCAATTACCCTGAGCATTATTGCTTTCAGGCATTAGTACAAAGAAAAATCGATTTCTTTTATGAAACAGAATTGAAATTCCGGCGGCAGTCTAATCTTCCGCCCTTCAGGCATGTGATTATTGTCAGCCTAAGGGCAAGAAAAAAAGAAAGGGCAAGCAATGCCGTTCAAGAATTATTCAATATTCTCAAAAATACTAATCAAGATAAATCAATAACCATAGATTCATTCTCGCCGCAAATACCGCATAAGAAGCGGGATAAATTCTATGAGCAGATTTTGCTAAAAGCTAAATCAGTTCCCAAGGCAGTGAGTTTTTTAAAAAAAGCCTTAGCAGATTTTCGCCGCTCAGGTATAATTATTACTGTAGATGTAGACCCAGTTTAATTATCCAGACTGACTGTTCTTTTCGCCGTTCGCTAGTTAACTGAGTTATATTTCGCTCGGAATTTGCTTCGCGCACGAAACTTTTTGCCGTTGGCTACGGCTTACTCCTCACTGCGGATAGGCTATCTCGGGATAGCGTCCTTCGTTTCGTCGTAATTCCTTGCCAACGAATGCCAAAAAGTTTCTAATTGTGCGCTTCATAAATTCCTTGCTAAATATTCACAGTAGAATTGCGAGTGGCTACGAGGTTTGTTTCGAGCTGAAGCTATGGCATTCGCTGGGTGTGAGGGCTTGACTCGGAGCGCACGTGGAAAATGCGAGCGGGCAAGGTTTGTTGTAGTCTAATATCCTCCAAGAGCGAGCATTTTCCTCCGAGCGAAGCTTTTCCACGCTGGGGAAAAGCGAGCGGTGCGTGGAGAGCAAGGCCGAACAAACCCAGCGATTGAGAAAGTAAACCAAGGTCAGCCACTAAACTAGATTTTACATGAGGTGCATATGAAGATTGTATTTTTGGGGAGTTCGCGGTTTGCAGTGCCTGCGCTTTCTTGCATCGTCTCCTCATCACATAAGGCTATCTGTGTGGTAACTCAGCCCGATCGCTTAAGCGGCAGGGGATTAGGCCTATCCTGCACAGAGGTAAAGAGAATATCCCAGGAGCACAAATTAATGATTCATCAACCAGATAATATTAATCAGCAGGAATCAGTAGAGTTCTTAAAAAGATTGGAAGCGGATATATTTGTGGTGGTTGCTTTTGGCCAGATTTTAAGTAAGCGCGTTTTGGCGATTCCCAAAATCCTCTCGCTTAATTTACATGCTTCGCTATTACCTAAATATCGGGGAGCTGCACCGATTAGGTGGGCAATTATAAACGGAGAGACGCAAACCGGGGTAACCATAATCAAGCTGGTAGAGAAACTTGACGCCGGTCCAATAATTTTACAAAAGCGGATTGATATCAATGATTACGACAATGCAATTAGCTTAGAGGATAAATTATCACTCTTAGGAGGCGAGTTGATTTCCCAGGCGTTAGATTTAATCCAGGATAAAAAACACAGCTTAGTCATACAGGATGAAAGAGAGGCAAGTTATGCCCCCAAACTAAAAAAGCAAGACGGATTAATCAATTGGGATAAATCAACAAGAAGCATATTCAATCTTATTCGCGGATGTGCTGGTTGGCCAGGGGCACATACCGATTATCGGGATAAGATTTTAAAGATACATAAGGTAAGTTTAATTTCTTCCTGCCTAAAAAATGACCCCTCAGTTAGTCTTCCCGGTAGAGTCATTCAGGTCTCTAAACAAGGAATAGTTGTAGCAACTGGCGATGGAAATTTATTAATTGAAGAGTTGCAGATGGAAGGTAAAAAAAGGATGGCTGCTTGCGAATTCATTTCTGGATTCAGAATTTCCGTCGGAGAATGCCTGGGTGAGAAAAATTAGTTGAATTTTTTTAAAATTTTTGCTATAATAATAAGCTATGCCAGAATTAAGAAAGGATCCCATCATCGGAAGGTGGGTGATTATTGCTACTGAACGGGCAAAGCGCCCTGACCAGTTCTCCCCGCCTGATCAAGGACCGCAGGAGGGTGAATGCCCATTTTGCCTTGGGAATGAAAAACACACCCCTCCTGAAATACTCTCCTATCCTTATACCCATTCTAAAGAAGGAAACTCAAACTGGCAGGTTAGAGTAATTCCCAGTATTAAGCCAATGTTACGGATTGAGGGTGACTTAGATCGCCGCGGGCAGGGGATTTATGATATAATGAACGGGGTTGGTGCTCATGAGATAGTTATTGAGACTCCGCAGCATATCAATAACATAGCTGACCTGCCTATTGAACAGATAGATAATGTGCTCAATATCTATACACACCGGATTGTTGACTTAGGCAAGGATAATCGTTTTAAATATGTCTTGGTTTTTAAAAATCATGGTTGGGCAGCGGGTGGGGGAAGAATAAAACACAGTCGCTCACAGCTCATTGCTACACCCGCCAATCCCAAGCGGGTAAAAGAGGAATTGGCAGGGGCAAAACATTATTTTGACTATCGAGAGCGCTGTATCTTCTGTGACTTGATAAAGCAAGAATTAGAAATCAAAGAACGCCTGATTATTGATGTTGATAATTTTATCGCAATTGCCCCATTTGCCTCCAGATTTCCCTTTGAAATCTGGATTCTGCCTAAGCAGCACTGCTGTGATTTTATTGCTTTAAGTGATTCTTCACGCAAAGACTTAGCAAAGATATTAAAAATTGTGCTATTGAAATTAAAGATCGGCTTACATGACCCTCCGTTTAACTATATTATTCATTCTGCGCCCTTTCGACGCGCAAAAGGGACTTACTGGAGGACGATTGAAGAAGATTATCACTGGCATATTGAGATAATGCCGCGTTTAACGCGCGTGGCTGGATTTGAGTGGGGGACTGGTTTTTATATCTGTCCCTTGCCACCTGAGAATGCGGCTAAATTCCTAAGAGAGATTAACATAGAAAATGGGTGAATTAAGAAGAGATCCGGTTGGGGGTAGATGGGTAATTGTGGAAACAGAATCTCCTCTGCTCCCGGAGCATTTTGAAAAAGAGAAACACCATTGGAAAGGCGACGGATGCCCTTTCTGCTATGGCAATGAATCGCAAACCCCACCTGAGATTGAAGTAATACGCGACCCTAAGACAAAACCCAATACGCCTGGCTGGCAGGTGAGGGTAGTTTCCAATAAATTCCCCGCTTTAAAGATCGAAGGAGATATTGAGCGCAGAGGCTTGGGAATTTACGATATGTCTAACGGTATCGGTGCGCATGAGGTAATTATCCAGAGTCCTTATCATCACAAAGAGATTCCTGATTTGCTTGATCATGAGGTAGAAAATATTATCAAGATATGCTGTCATCGTGCCGAGGATTTGAAGAAGGATAAGCGTTTTAAATATATATTATTATTTAAAAACTACGGCCCATCTGCGGGAGCGTCTTTAGCCCATCCGCATATTCAATTGATTGCCCTACCGATGGTTCCCAAGAATCCCGCAGAGGAAATCCAGGGGTCACTAGAATATTATGAGTTTCGCGAGCGCTGCTTATTCTGTGACATGCTTAGGCAGGAGATGCATGAGCAGATCAGGGTTATAGCCCAGAATCGGTATTTTATTGCCTTATGCCCATTTGTTTCGCGATTTACCTTTGAGGTGTGGATATTGCCTAAGGTCCATCATTCCTTTTACTGTGCGATGTCGCCAGCAGAGAT
>JASFIK010000097.1:0-5339 GCA_050122705.1 Candidatus Omnitrophota bacterium
TGGTGCAGATTGCCCCCTTTGCCTGCCTTCTTGGTTGTCTTTATACGTTAGGAATTCTTAATCGAAATAATGAAATAATTGCCATGCGCGCCTCTGGCTTAAGCATATTCCAGATAACCAAAACCCTGATTATTTTCGCTTGCCTCATAAGCATTCTGGTTTTTCTGGTTAATGACAAATATGTGCCGCAGTCTGAGATGGCTAAACAGAAGATTAAAAATCAAATGAAGCAAATGTATCAAGAAGCCCCAGGCAATTCCCAAGAAGTAATTACTAATCTTTCTATTTATGGCTTAAGAAACCGCCTTTTTTTTATTAATAAATTTATTGTACCGGAAAATAAAATGGAGGGAATTACCATTCTGGAGCAGGATAATCTTACAAATCTGCGCAAAAAGATTGTTGCCTCATACGGCCTTTACGAAGACGGCCTATGGCGATTCTATGAATGCGTAACCTATTACTATGACCAGAATAGCCGACTCAAAGATGAACCAGTTTACTTTCCTGTACAACTGATGGATATTACAGAAAGCCCTCAGGACTTCTTAGAGCAGGGTCAAAATCCGGAATTTATGAGTGTATCACGATTAAACGATTATATCCTAAAACTCTCAATGACCAAGGCAGAAACCGTAGTCAGAAACCTAAAGGTAGATTTATATCAGCGCTTTCTTATGCCGCTGACTAGCCTGGTGATTCTTTTTGTGGGGATACCCTTTTCACTAATGATGCATCGGAGGGCAACCGGACTTTCTTCTTTAGGAATTGCAATTATGGTAGGGTTTTTGTACTATGTGGTCAATGCTGTCTCAATTGCTTTTGGTAAGGCTGGTTTATTGCCTCCTATCTTGGCCGTCTCTTTAAGCCACATCATATTTTTAGGTTTTGGGCTTTACCTTATCCAGGAAACTAGTTAATATAAAGCCGCGTCACCCGACTATCAATGCCGCAGACAATTTCATAAGGAATGGTTCCTGAAAGCTTGGCTAATTCCTCAACACTAATGCCGGCACTGCCCTGACGGCCAATCAGCACTACCTCATCGCCAAGCCTAATTTTGCAATCCCCCAAATCCACTATAATCTGGTCCATACATACAGCTCCGCTGATTCTAAACCGCTTTCCCTTAATCAAAACATCTGCGCGGTTGGAGAGGTTGCGGGGATAACCATCGCCATAGCCAATAGGCAAGACCGCCACGTTAGTCTCTTTCTTGGTTATATAGGAACGCCCGTAACTTATGCCTTGACCTGGAGGCAAACGCTTTAAGTAGGTAATCCGGCTCCTTAACGATAGAACCGGCTTAAGCTTTATAGCCAAACCTGCTTTAGGATAAATTCCGTAAAGCATTAATCCAGGCCTGACCAAATTAAAATGACTCTCTGGATAACCAATGATTCCCATGCTATTAGCTGCATGCAATAAGGGAAAGTGTATCCCCTTACCTTTTAGATCCCTGATTAACTGATTAAAGATATCAATCTGATAATTAGTGAATTCATGGTCACTGTCTGCCGAAGGGAAATGGGTAAACAAACCATCGACCCTAAGATTACGCAGGTGAATAATCTGCTCAATAATTTTTTTCGCATCTCTGTATAAAATACCCAGCCTACCCATCCCAGTATCTACCTTAATATGCACACATACCTTCTTTGCCATGCCCTTTGCCTTCTTATTCAATGCTGCGGCTAAATGATAATCAGAAACTGTCTGGCTGAGGTTATAATCAACCACTCCCTTGACTTCCCGGTCAATAATATTACCCAGGATTAAGATGGGTATTGCTATCCTGTGTTCTCTCAAAAATATCCCTTCCTCAACGCTGACTACCCCCAGATAATCAACCCCCAACTTAGTCAATCTCTTTGCCATGGGCAGTATTCCGTGGCCATAAGCATTGCACTTTACCACTGCCATTACCCGGGTATTTTTCCCGACCATCTTTTTAATCTGGCGAAAATTATAATCCAGAGCAGATAAATCCACCTCTGCCCAAGTTGGCCGATAACTGTATACACTCATCTTATCTGACACTCTTTAGGGTAAAGATAAATCGGTTTTATTCTTTGGGCACCCTGAAATTTTCTTTGCTTAGCCCGATCCAAGGCAAGTTTTATTAGATTCCGCGCCTGCGGATACCAGGTATCCTGATCCAAAAAGATGCTGTATTTTTTCGCCTGTTTTAATCTCTGTTCATAAAGCCTCAGGCCATCGCCCAAAAAGGCAACCCGTTTATAGAGCTTAAGCCTGTTTAATAATTCCTCAATATTTATTAATAGATAAGGGCTCCTGCGCTTTAATCTGTGATTATTACTAACCTCGTAGTAGGCAGTATACACCAGATTCCTTTTTGCGTCAATCAGGGGCGCGATAATCCTGTCTTCAGCCGGCAGGGCATTATTGGCCAGAATATCCAGGGTAGGCAGACCAATAATCGGGATGCCTTTGGCCTGAGCAAATCCTTTTATGGTTGCCAAGCCAATGCGTAAACCCGTAAAAGAGCCAGGCCCCAGGCCAACCGCAAAGCAATCGATTTTATCAAGCGTAATCCTAAGGCGCCTGAGTGCCTGTTTTATTGTCGGCAGAAGCAATTCAGTATGCCGTCTTCCTGAATCAAGATTATATTCTGTGATTTTGTGCTTATCATTGATTATTCCTACGCAAAGTCTTGTTGTTGAGGTATCAATCGCCAGAATATTCATCATCTGATGCCTTTTAAAATCTTATGATATTGCCGTCCATTAGCGGTTAATCTGATAATCCGCTTGGTTTGCCCGGCTATCTTTAATTCTATCTTTAAAAATTCATCCGGCAGCAATTGAGCAAGCCTTTCTGCCCATTCAATCACACAGATGCCCTGGTTATAAAGATATTCCTCATATCCCAGTCTTAATATATCTTGTGGGTTGCCTAATCGAAATAGATCCAAATGATATAGTGGTATCTTGCTGCCGGCTCTTTTGACAGGCTGATATTCGCGGATAAGTACAAAGGATGGGCTGATTACTAAATCCTTGCTTATGCCCAATCCCTTTGCCATTCCCTTAACCAGAATGGTTTTTCCTGCGCCCAGGGCTCCGAACAGACAAACAATCCCTCCTGGCTTTAAAAAACGCACCAGCCTTAATCCAAGATTCATTGTTTGGGCTTCTGAGTGTGAGATTATCTTTAACATAAATATCCTGGGATCAGAAATGCCTGAATCCGCAAGATGCAAGTCTTATCTCTTTTCCTTGCTTATCAAGCATAATCAAACTGCCAGGCATATCTGTAATTTCTCCTATGGGAGAAAACTGCTTATTCTTCTTTGAACTAATCAACCTCTTTGCTTGGCTGGGCGCCAAAGTAAACAGTAATTCAAAATCCTCACCCATAAAAAGCGCCTGATTAAAGCTGCGTGCATCAGCGCTTAAGGGAATTAAATCCTTATACACAATCGCGCCCTGCCCTGACTGCTTTAAAATATGACCCAAATCCTGAATCAAGCCATCAGATATATCAATCATCGAATTTATCTTATAATTCTTAACCAAGTATCTTGCCTCTTTAACCCGGGGGGTAAATGTTAGGTGATGCCTATGGATTGAACCGCCCAGCTTGCCGGAGACAAAGATGATATCTCCCTTCTTTGCCCCAGACCTCCTGACAATATACTTGCGCTCAACCACGCCTACTAAGCTAACATCAATAATCAATTTATCTGACTGGCTGATATCTCCACCCACAATCTTAACCTTAAACTTTTTTGCCTGTAAGATTATTCCTTGATAGAGCTGTTTTACCCGGCTAACTGGCATACCCGGTGAAAGCCCCAGAGATATCTGAGCATAGCGCGGCAGCCCTGCGCAGGCAGCAATATCGCTTAAGCAACAACCCATGCTTTTACTACCTACCAGATTAGGCTTGTCGCGAAGGGTAAAATCAATACCCTCAACTAACATATCGCAGGTAAGCAGCAAAAAATTCTTTCGGTCAAAGGGAAGGATTGCACAATCATCTCCGATTCCCTGCATAACCGCAGCTGAATGCTTAAGCCTCCTGCTAATTAAATCAATCAAGCCAAATTCACCTAATTTCTCAATCCTCATAAACGCAGGGACATCCTTTTTGCCGTTCGGGGGACGCCCTTTTTGCCAATCGGGAGGGTGTCCCCTGGATGCAATATACCTTTCTCAGTAATTATGGCAGTAATTAATTTATTAGGCGTTACATCAAAAGCAGGATTAAGCGCCTTTACTCCTGAAGGAGCAATTGGTTGTTTAAAAAGATAATCAGTAACCTCAGAAGAAGACCGTTGCTCAATCGGAATATCCTCACCGCTTTTAATCTTTTGGTCAAAGCTGGACAAAGGAGCAACCACATAAAAGGGAATGCTATGCCATTTAGCAAGAACCGCCAGGCTATAGGTGCCGACCTTATTAGCTACGTCGCCGTTACGGGCAATCCTATCTGCCCCTACAAAAACCTTACTAATTTGTTTCTTGCGCATTAAGCTGGCTGCCAGACTGTCGCAGATAAGCTCAACCTTAATTCCCTTTTTCCTCAATTCCCAGGCAGTTAATCTTGCTCCTTGCAGGAGAGGCCGGGTCTCGCAGGCAAATACCTTAAATCTTTTGCCTGTCTTCTTTGCCTGATAAAGAACTCCCAGGGCAGTACCATAATCAATAGTCGCAAGAATACCTGCATTACAGATAGTCAAAACTCTATCGCCATGCTTAATTAACCCGGCTCCAGCCTTAGCCATTTTTCTACAAGTAATCCGGTCTTGCTTAATTATATCCCCTGCCTCTTTAAGTAAGGCTGATTTTATTATATCGGGGGAGTTATCCTTATTCTTATCCAACACCTCCTGCATCCTGTCTAACCCCCAGAAAAGATTTACTGCTGTTGGCCGGGATGATTTCAAATAATCAATTACCTTTTTTAATTGCTTTATAAGTCGGGATTTATTTTTTAGCCGGCTATTGTAAGCCGCCAATACTACGCCTAATGCTCCGGCAGCGGCTAAGGCAGGTGCTCCGCGAATCTTCATTGACCTAATTGCCTGAAAAAGATGACTAATATCCTTAAGGTAAATATATCTTAATTGGTTAGGTAGTTTTGTCTGGTCAATAATCTTAATTCTGCCTCTTTTCCAGGTAATGGTCTGCATGTTCATAACCCCAATAGCTTAGCGAATAGGCTGCGCTTAATAGTTATTGCTGCATTCGGACAGGCCTCTTGGCAGCAAAAACAGTATATACAGCGTGAGTAATCAATAACTATGTGCTTATTTTTTATATTGATTATCTTCTCAGGGCAGGCTCTGATACAGGCACTACAGAGATCGCAAT
>JASFIK010000098.1:0-5327 GCA_050122705.1 Candidatus Omnitrophota bacterium
TATCCAGTCTCCGGCAAAAGCCTCTTTAAGTAACCTAAATGGTGTTTTTATATCTCCCACAGCATCCATCTCAATTCTTGCGGGAATAGTCTTCTGATCTCGTGCGGTTATTTTGGTAAATACTCTTAAAAATTTCTCGGGATTCTCTTGTATAAGAGATAACATCTGTTCAAATTCTTCTCTACTATATAAATTGAGTTTATTAAAGAAATCAATAATCTTTCTCTTTGCTCTCGGGTTTTCAAGCACTGGCATCTTGCCTGTGCTTAGGGCAATCCGTAATGCTTCTGCCTCCTCTTCTGTTACAAGAAAATACTTACGTAGGGTCTCATCAATGAGAACTATGTTGTAAAGGTCTTCCAAATATGGATCATTATTGATTTTCTCAAGCCTTTCTCTTGATATGTCGCTATAATGAACAATATCTCTCCAATGCCCTTGATCCTCAAGTGACTGAGATACTGCCTCTACGCATAATACCCAGACTGTTCTCAGAGAAACAATGAGCGTGAATCCTAAAACTAACCCACCTGAGATAATCAGATTCCATAAACCTAAAGGAAAGACTCCCCAGGCAAAGAATAAGGATAATCCTGATATTGCAAGATTTATAGCAATCCAATATCCAAAAAGCCTCTTAAAGAAGCGACTCTTTTGTTTAATTATATCTTTATATGGACCCTGATGTTGTTTTGTTTCGGCATCAAACAATTGATATTCTTTCCTTGTTTTATATATAGTCCATAATGCACCTAATTTATATCTAACAAAGTATATTGCCATAGGCGTCATTTCAACCAATTGCCAGGCAAATAAAGCATAAAGAGCAAGTGCAAACCAACCAAAAGGAGCGATTAATAAACTACTGGCTTGAATAGCAAAGAATCCATATAAGCCAACACCTAAAACAGCCAATCCTATTTTAAGCACTTTCCTCTGCCAACTGCCTTCAGCAAAGGGCTGCGGGAATACAAATGGCTTGAATCCTTTCTCTTTATATTTCTCTCCCAAGTACTGCCTAATCGGATCGCGTAGATGAGTCTCTGCAAACTCTTTTTTTCTATCGGACTCGCTCTTTGCATCATTAGATGTAACAACGACATTTTGCCTAACATCAGGTAAAAAGCGATTGAGATTAAAATCAATAATAGGATCTATCCCATCCTCTTGGCAATACTCCAAAAAGCGCCTAAAATCTCTATCTGCAACCAGAATCGGCGGGATTCCTTTTGCCTCTTGTTCCTTTTTAAACTTTTCAAATGGATTACCATCCTCCCACCCCCTTCCTCCGGACCACTCATCTAAATTTCTTGAATCCTTAGCAGTCGCGGCTAAGAAGATGTACGCTAATGGCTCAATAATCAATCTCTCTATTTCAGTAAGTTCTAGATTGAATTTCTCAGCATACCCTGGCCATACCTCATCGGTTCTCCTAGGATAGGTTGGGCTATTATCTACTCCATCCCAACCCGGATAAAAGCGCTCGAGTAAAGCTCGTTCTTTGTTTCTTTTTTCATTAGGATCTGCTTCAAGGAAACCGCCCTCAATATATAACTTGTTCAAATATTGCACAAATTGGCCTATTGAACTTAAGCCGAGCAGTATGACTGCTATTCTCTGGCGTATTTCAGGATTAACATCTTCAATAGAATCAACTTTATCATCCCTTGCTTCCCGTGGACCCGAGCCTGCCACTACTCCAGAAGTCCCTTCGCGTTTTCTACCGGTCTTCCTGAAATGTAACCAAGATAGTACACCGGGGATAATAAGCAGTACAATAGGCAAAAACAAGGTGATTGCAGCGATTGCGCCGATTGTGCATACAATAAGGGGCAATAACGTCCCTCTCTCCCTTGCTTCAAGGAAAAGGTTATATATAGCGTTATTCTTAATATGTTCTCTTAAGTGTATATCGAAATATTCTTCAATTCCGTCCTTGTAATCCACCCAAACAACAGGAGTAAATCTGTCTCTTCTTTCAAAAATCAAATCAGCAGATGCAAAATAGCGCCCGTTTCTCTGGCCAAGCTTAGCTGCCTCAGCCTCAGGTAAAACCTGAACCCTCGGGTTATCTTTAGAAATTTGATTTCCATCAATAAATTCACTAAACTCGTACCCAATACCACTATCGTTTACATTCCTATCCCATACCCAGTAGTATCCGGGTTTACCTTCAATAAATACCACATAATGCTCATACAAAGGCTGTTCAGAATCAGAACTGAAGAAATCCCATCCTCCTATACTAAATGCCCACTTGCTCTCTACACTGTAGGTCATAAAAGGCAACTCTCTCTCATCAAAATATAACTTGGTTGTATCATCCTTACCCCATTTGCCTTCATAAAGCTCGTAATAAAGCCTCCCATCTAAGCGCAGGCCCATTTCAGCTATGGATGCCCTGTTTGCCCGATTATCTTTTACATCATAAATCAAGATTCCATCTTCTATCCTAAAGTTATCTATCTGGGCAACTGGTTTTTTATTATCTCTATAATATTCGTAATCCTGATTACCGCTTATATATTCGTAAGTTACTCCCTCTGTAGCAATACGTACATCTCCTTGTTCAGGATAAATAAGGAAGGTTATAAAGCGTGGGTCATCATTTAATTCTCCTGCTTCATCTATCAGAAAGCCGCTGTCCGGATCAACCTTAAGATAGCCGTCCTTAATAATAACTAATCTTCCCTGAGCTCCCTTCACCTCCTGCCAGGTCTTGCTGATATACTCGAATTGAATATTGGCTAAATTCTCTTGTAAGTTATTGTAGTTTATTTCTTGCTTAATTGAGCCATCGCCCCTTCTGATAGAATAGTAAATTTTACCTTCTTCATCTATATAGGAATAGTTGGAGTGGCTAACGATAGATTCCTTTCCATCAATAACCAAGGTTGCTACTGTAGCATTAGCAATATCGAATCTGCCTAAGTTACTTGTTGGGTCATAGAAATTATAAATCTTACTCTCGGGTATAAATATGCCCTGTGCATTCACAGAGCCGATATGCCGTTCTAATATTCGGCCCTGACTATCTTTAATCTCCTGGTAGTTAAGAACTGCTACGAGCTCTCCATTTTGATAATGGTATTCTACCCCTTGA
The DNA here is from genome assembly GCA_050122705.1 of Candidatus Omnitrophota bacterium. Lineage (GTDB taxonomy): Bacteria > Omnitrophota > Gorgyraeia > Gygaellales > JAHJCI01 > JASFIK01. The sequence goes on from JASFIK010000098.1 coordinate 3,104, forward strand.
TACCTAATCCTGTCTTGTTCATCAAAAATTTCTTCTATATTAGCAGTTGCTGATTCTATTCTATCTCCGTTTCTATCCAAGATAAATGACACATCTATAGGCTGCCCTTGAGGAGTTCCTTCGGGAGTACAAAGCCAGCTGGTAGATGTATCAGCAATCTCATATAATCCAATTAACCCCTCATAGGTTCTGTATTCAACGACTTGCCTTATAAAATCTCCTTCTTGGTTAAGTCTGCCGTAATAGTAAATTGAGATACGTCCAAGCCCATTATGAACCTGCTGCCAAACCGCCTTTGTTTTATGATTTATAAGTTGAACTACAACATTACCATTTTCAAATCCAACGAGTTTGGAGCTAACGAATAGCTCTCTTTCTCCCGAGGCGTCGAGTATAAACGTCTCAGCACTAGTAGCAATGCCATATTCACCATAGCTGCCTTCATAATAATAAAGAGTGACCTTATCTTCGAGCCTCTTTTCTATAAGCCTACCTTTCAAATCATAAGTATTGGACTCTGTCTTAATAACTGTTTGCCTTGAGCCGGCATAATAGACTTCTTCCTTTTCTATAATTCCCCGGCTGATATCAACGTTGGTTATTGTAGATTCACTGATTAATATCTCGCCATCAGTAGATGTAACCGTGCTCTTATAGGGCAAGTTATAAACATCGTATTCGCTACCGTAGTGATTGGTAATCTTTACGCCATCTTTAATCTGGGTTAATAAAACCCCACCTTTGAATGTATTAATTTCTGGTTTGCCAAATGGAATAAAAGAAGTGCCTTGTGGAGTTTCAGCTGGAATATAATACTGAATGTATTTGGTAACTGTGCCCTCTTGGGAATTGTATTCAAGGATAGTGGAGTTATAATATGCGCTGCGGGAGGCTTGTATGCTATAAACCCAGGTTCGCTGACCATCCATCCCTACCTCAATATATCCGCCAAATGGGTTATCTTGAGCCTCTAAAGCAGCAATGTATTCCTGCCCTCCTTTTTGACCCGGAGTAAATACTGTTTCAATTTTTTGACCATCAATAGTTAACCAACCATGTTTGGAATTGCCCTCATCCAACTCTAATGGTAATCCTCTTTGTTTAATCTCCTGCGGCGTCCAGAACATAATATCTTCAAATACGCTTATCTCATTAACATCAGGTGACCAAAATCCATAGCCTTTAATTGCTTCTATATATCTCTCGGTTGCTTTAATGCTCGGCTGCCAATAATAAACATCATCTCCTACATGGCGAGCAATTACTCCCTCAGTAGGTATTGGCATCCCAGGAATCCAACGAAGCCATCCGCCCCATTCAGATTCTAATGCATCCCTATAAGCCCTGGCTGAATCAAGACTTACCTGCCAATAGTAGACATCGCCATTACTCTCCTTAAAATAAGCACGACGGCCTTCTCTAGTAATAAGGAGATAATAACGACCTGTATCATTCTCACCAATTAACTGTGCGCCTCCTGGCAAATCAGGAAGATGTATCCACTTATCTTCTTGTCCAATAAATGGCTGCCATACCCAACCCTGGTTATTTGGCTGCCATTGCCAATATTTAGTATGAGGCTGCCATTTCCAGACCTTGGTATTGGGCTGCCATTGCCAATGTGTAGTATAAGGCTCCCATTTCCAGACCTTGGTATTGGGCTGCCATTGCCAATGCGTATTATAAGGCTCCCATTTCCAGACCTTGGTATTTGGCTGCCATTGCCAATGTGTAATATAAGGCTCCCATTTCCAACCCTCTGTATTTGATTGCCATTGCCAGTGTTTGGTATAAGGCTGCCAATTCCAACTTAGAATATCAGGCTGCCATTGCCAATAATCAATATATGGTCGCCAAACCCAAGTATAAGAAATATCCCACATCCACTCTCCGCCTTCACCAGGAACGCGTTCTCCTAAAGTGCCTCCACGTATAGGTAAGGAGTCCATATCCGGAGCAGGCCATTCAGACTTAGGTAACTCACTCCAAACCCAATTCCCACCTTCGCCTTTCACTGATGCACCTAAGAATCTTCCATTATAATCAGGCAAAGAGCTCATATCTGGCCCTGCCCATTCAGATTCAGGAATCTTGGCACAGACCCAATCTCCATCCTGACCAGCAACTCGCTGACCCTCTGTGCCTGCATAATTAGGTAAGGAGCTCATGTCTGGCTGTGCTAATTCAGACTCAGGGATATTTGCCCACACCCATCTGCCGTCTT
>JASFIK010000099.1:0-5325 GCA_050122705.1 Candidatus Omnitrophota bacterium
CCGCTTTGAAGTGGTGAATACTGCAATGACCTTAGCAGAGAGTTTTCAAGACCAGGGGAAAGATGTACTTTTCTTCTTGGATAATATTTATCGATTTGTCCAGGCAGGGGGGGAATTATCTGCGCTCCTGGGACGCATCCCATCTGAGAGCGGGTATCAGCCAACCCTTTCATCGGAGGTAGGCAGGTTTCATGAGCGGATTCGCTGGCGGCAGAATTCATCGATTACTTCGGTTGAGACAGTGTATGTTCCGGCTGATGATATCACTGACCCGGCGGTGGTAGTAATATTTGCTTATTTGGATTCAATAATTGTACTTTCCCGTGAATATATTCAGCAAGGGCTATATCCGGCAATTGATCCACTGCAGTCAAGCAGTGCTTATCTTAATCCCCGGGTAATTACTGAGAGGCATCTGAGGGTGGCTCAGGATGTGCTGAGAATTTTGCGCAGATACGACGAGCTAACCCGGCTGGTTGCAATTGTGGGTGTGGATGAATTATCCGGTGAGGAAAGGCAGACTTATGAACGGGCAAGAAGGATACGCATGTTTCTTACCCAGCCATTTTATACTGCTGAGGCTTATACTGGCAGAAAGGGTCAATACGTAACCCTAAATAATACGCTTATCGGGTGTGAGCGAATTTTACGGGGTGATTTAGATAATGTAAGTGAGAGCGATTTATATCTGGTCGGAACTGTAGATTAGTTTAAGTAAAAGTTTATAGAAATGAGGTGAGGTCGTGGCTAAAATAGGCGAGATTCTAATTCAAGAGGGGATTATTAGCTTAAAGGAGCTTAACATTGCCCTGGATGAGCAGCGCAAAACCAAAGAGCCCTTGGGTAAGATTTTAGTGCGTTTAGACTTAGTTAAGGAAAGGGAGCTTTTAAGTGCGCTCTCCCGACAATTGGGCATGGAGTTTTATGTTAAGCTTACTGATATCTCGGTTGATGATGAAGTAATTAAGCAGGTTCCGGTAAGGTTGGTATGGTATTATAAATTCCTGCCCTTAAAGATTGAGGGTGAGTTGCTTACCATTGCTGTGTCTGACCCGTTTGATATGTGGTTGACCGAGGGCTTAAAGACCAATCTTGATTTTAGGATAAACCGAGTGCTTGCTCCGGAGAGTGAGATTTTAGAGGGGATTAAGAAATATTATGGGGTAGCAGCAGAGACGGTTGAGAAGATTCTCGGAGAAGGGGCAAGGCAGAAAAAAGAGGAAGCTGCAGTGGGTGCGGTTAGCCGGATTGAGGATTTGGAGAAGACTACTGAGGATGCCTCAGTAATCAAGTTAGTCAATCAGATATTAAGCGAGGCGATTAAAAACCGGGCGACTGATATTCACCTTGAGCTTTATCGGGATTCAGTAAGGCTCAGGCAGCGCATTGACGGGGTGTTATATAATATCGGGGTTCCTGAGCAGATAAAATATCTTTACCAGGCAATGACTTCAAGGGTAAAGATTCTCTCAGGGTTAGATGTAGTGGAGCGTCGCCTGCCTCAAGACGGACGGGCTAAGGTAAAGATAAAGGATAAAGAGATAGATTTGCGTATCTCAGTATTGCCGTCAGCTTTTGGGGAGAATGTGGTGATTCGAATCCTGCCCACACAGCTTTTACTTAATTTTTCAGATTTAGGTTTCCTGCCCGATGATTTAGAAAAATTGCGCAAGATTATTAAGAAGCCGCACGGGATTATCTTTCTTACTGGTCCTACCGGAAGCGGCAAGACCACTACTTTGTATGCCTCGCTTACTGAGATAAATTCACCGGAGGTAAAGATTGTTACTATTGAGGATCCGGTTGAATATCAGTTGGAGGGAATAACCCAGATTCAGGTAAATCCCAAAATCGGTTTAAGCTTTGCCGCAGCCCTGCGCAGTGTCCTTCGCCATGACCCTGATATTATGATGGTGGGTGAGGTGCGTGACCCAGAAACAGCAGAGCTGGCTATTCGCAGCTCCTTGACCGGGCATCTGGTTTTTTCCACCCTACATACTAATGATGCTGCTTCAGGTGTGGCACGGCTTCTGGATATGGGGATTGAGCCATATCTGGCCGCTTCTTCAATTGAGGTGCTTATTTCTCAGCGCCTGGTGCGCATGGTTTGCCCTAAATGCAAACACCAAGTTCCTGCTCCCCGACCCCAGATGGAAAACCTAAAACTGGGAAAGCATATTTACGAGGGCAAGGGTTGCGAGGATTGCAATTTTACCGGATTCTTCGGCCGTACAGTAATCTATGAGATGCTGGCTATGGATGATGAGATAAGGCAGTTTGTTTTAGGCAAAGTCTCTTCCAGCGAGATAAATAAAAAGGCGCAAGGCGCAGGAATGAAGAGCCTCAGAGAAAGCGGATTAGAAAAGGTGCGCAGCGGCGCAACAACCCTGGGTGAAGTAATGCGGGTTGTTGAATTAGAATAAATCTTAATATGCCTAAATTCAGATATCAAGCAAAAAAAGGTCCCCGCGAACGCTTTGACGGAGAGATTGAAGCGGCAAATGAAGAAGAGGCACTTAATATTATTGCCAATCAAGGGCTTTACCCAATTAGGATTGAGGAAAAGCGGCCTACCAGAAAAAGGGTAGGTACTTCATTTAGAATCTCTGGCAAGATAAGCCAATCACAATTACTTGATTTTAGCCGTCAGTTGTATAATCTTCTGTGCGCCCATGTAGAGCTCTTAAAAGCCCTGCATATTCTTCGCGAGCAAACCGATGAGCCCGCCTTAAGGAATCTAATTGATAATCTTTATAATCGGGTAAAGGAGGGAGAGAATTTTTCTACTGCGCTGGAGCAATTCCCGGAGAGTTTTTCTTCGGTTTATACCAGCCTGGTAAAGGCAGGCGAGTTAGGCGGTAAACTTGATTCAGCATTAGGCAGGATAGTTACCTTTTTAGAAGAGAGGGAGGATTTACGACGCAAGGTTATCTCAAGCCTGGCCTATCCAATAATGATGGTACTGGTGGGTGTTGCTACTGTGGTTGTTTTGGTTACCTTTGTAATACCCCGCTTAACCGCGCTATTTGCTGATTTTGGTCAGGAGCTCCCCCTAATTACCAAAATACTGCTTTTTATTTCCTCTTGGTTTGGCAGGATTGAATTCTGGCTGGTGATTGCTGCGGTAGTGATTATTCTGGCAATTTACCAGAGATTTGCCAGAAATAAACTCTCCTTTAAAGGGCTAATTAAAACCATGCCCATTTTTCGCAGGATTATACTGCTTGAGTCAATTACCCATTTTTCTTTTACCTTTGGGATGCTACTTGAGAGCGGGGTTTCGGTTTTAGAGGCCTTAGGAGTAAGCGGATTAAGCCTGGGAGATTCCCGACTGGCTGCAGAGGTAGGCAGGTTAAAGGATGAGGTTACTCAAGGGGCTTCTTTAGCTGAAGGCACAAATTATCTGGTATCATTTCCTAAGTTTTTCTGCCGGATGCTGGTAATTGGCGAAGAGTCAGGTCTGTTGCCTAAGGTAATGGATACAACCACTCAGGTTTTAAAGAAGGAGTTAGAGATGCGCCTTAAGATTGTTTCATCCTTGATTGAGCCAGTGATTATCCTGAGTGTGGGTTTGGTTTTGGGGATTATGGTTGTGGCAATGCTGCTGCCCATTTTCCAGATGAGCGGCTTGGCAATGTAGAAAATTATGGGATTAAGAAGAGCAAAGGAAATGCTGGTTGCTGAGATAAGCAATTATCTCCTGAAGCTGGTGTATACCTCTGGCCAGCAAATAAAATGGACCCATGATTGGCCTTTGGGAACCTCAAGCGATAGGGAGATTTCTGACCATATCCGCAGCGTATTTGAAAAAAATAAGGTAATTCCTTCTAAAGGGATGCTCTGCCTTTCGCGTAATGCCCTGACTGTCGGAATGTTACATATCCCCTCTAATGACCCGCAGGAGATCGCCTCTATGGTTGAGGTTAATGCTGTGCGTCAGGTTCCTTATCCTAAAAGCGAGATTGTCTTGGGCTGGCGCGTGGTCTCGGTTGACAGCAGTGGATTTAGTGATGTGCTTTTGGCGATCTGCCAGAGAATATTGGTAAGAAGGCACATTACTATATTGGAGTCAGCTGGGTTAAGCGTTGAGGAAGTATATATAAGTTCTGAGGGAACCGTGAATTGGCTGCTTTCCAAAGACAAGTCAGTTTCCGCTTCGCCAAAGGTAGAATTTGCCTTGGACATTGATGAGCGACACAGTGATTTGATTGTAATCTCCGAAGGGAATTTAACCATGAGCCGCTTAATCGCACATGGGGTAGAGTTTCTTAAAGGAGCCGGCTCTGACAATATCCGCTATTTTATTAATGAGTTTAAACAGACCCTGGGAATGCTTTCTGAGAGTTTATTAGAGAAGAAGTCAAATAATCTTTTTCTTCTCGGAGCAAGAAAAAGATTTCCCGGATTAGAAGAAAGCTTAGCAAAGGAGTTTAAGTACGAGGTAAAGAAGATAGACCCTCCCCCAGAGGATTTGGTATCAGAAGATATTTCCTTTTGTGGATTATTGGGAGTTGCCCGCGGCGGATTAGCTAAGAGAATAATTTTTGATATCCCTGAGATTAAGATAAAAAAGGAATGGCATAGAAAGCGGCACCAGTTGATTTTATTGGGGGGGCTGATAACTTATATTCTGGTGGTAATTCTGGTAACCGCAGGATATAACATTTATAAACGGCAGGAATTATTTACTCAACTTCAGAGTCGCTATGAAGTAGTTTCTCAAGAGGCGGGTAATTTATCCGAGCTGGTAGATAAGATTAAATTGATACAGAATATCAAGTCTCCGCGCGGCAGCCTGCTGCACTATCTATATACAATTTCCAATGTTCTGCCTGCGGGTTGTCAAATCGTAAATTTTGATTATCAGCGAGACCGGCAAATAGTGGTCAGGGGTCAAACCGCGGCAATCTCTACAGTATTTGATTTTGTTTCCTTTCTTGAGAAGTCAAAGGCATTTACCAGCGTGCAAACCCGCTATACACGCAAGGTCTCGGGTGAGAAATTCCAGGGAAGCGAGTTTGAGATTGTCTGCTTATTAAAATGAGCAAGGACTTTTTACCCAAGAGCATCGCTTTTAGCAAATTATCCAAGAAGGAGCGTCGCCTTTTTTATATAGTAATAGCTGTATTAACCATCTTTCTTATGGAACGCTTTGTTTTTCGCAACATCTATTCACAGTTAACTACCCTGAATAACCAAATTTCCAGAGTGCAGTTGGATTATCAAAAGGCAAAGTCATTGATTGCCAATAGGCAGGAGATTGAAAAGACTGCCCAGGAATATAAGAGTTTTCTCCAAACAAAATCTTCTGGGGGTGATGACTCG
>JASFIK010000100.1:0-5299 GCA_050122705.1 Candidatus Omnitrophota bacterium
TATAATCGTCCCATTTAATCTTGACTACATTCTTAAGCATAATGCAACCTACAATGATCAGCGCAGGGGCAATCACCGGGTAGAGAGTCAAGCCTCCTTCTGTGGAATATCCGCCGCCGATCATCTTTACCACTGGAAAGAACAACATGGATAATAAAAACAATAGGGCAGTAACCAGATTGCTCAAGCCAGTCCTTGCGCCTTGGGAAATGCCGGTGGAGCTCTCGATATAACTGGTCACAGTTGAAGTCCCCAGGCAGGTTCCCGCAACCGTGCCTAAGGCATCAGCAAGCAGTGCTCCTCGGGCACGGGGAAGTTTACCCTGCTTGATAAACCCGCCTTCTTCTCCTACGCCAATCAAGGTACCTACAGTATCAAATAAATCTAGAAAAAATAAGATGAATACAACTGGTAAGAGTTTTAAGGTTAATGCGGAGAATACGTCTAACTTAAACAAGGTAGGAGTAAGATTAGGGGGGCGACTAATCAAACCAGTAAATTCAACAATCCCCATCATCCAGCCAATCACTGCTGAGGTGATTATCCCGATTAATATTCCGCCCTTTATCTTCCTAATCATCATTACTGAAATAATCACAATCCCAATCATAGAAAGAATTACTGGTGGACTCCTTAAATTTCCTAACCCAACCAGGGTTCCAGAGTTCGCAACCACGATCCCTGACCACTCAAAACCAATAAGGGCAATCAAAAGGCCAATGCCTACTGCGATTGCGTTTTTTAATGAGCCAGGAACTGCATTCAATAGCGTGGCGCGCAGTCCGAAAAAGGCAAGTATCACAAAGGCCAAACCAGAGATAAAATTAGCGCCGAGTGCAACCTGCCAGGGAACCCCCATAGCTAAACAAATCCCAAACACAAAATAGAAATTGTGTCCCATTGCCGGAGCAAGGGCAATCGGGTAATTTGCTAAGAAAGCCATTAAAAGCGTAGCCAGCGCTGATGCCAAACAAGTGGCTATCATCACTGCGCCAAAATCCATCCCCAATTTAGACAATACTGCAGGCTGCACAAAGATGATATAAGACATGGTCATAAAGGTAGTAATCCCCCCAATTATCTCAGTGCGGATAGTTGTGCCTGCTTGTTTTAATTTGAATAATTGGTTTAGCATTTTGTTTTGCCTGTCTTGCTATATACGCAACCACAGTAATTTTGCCGATATAGATTATAGCGCTTGGCAAACTCAATGGCAAGCCTAAAACCACCGTCCTTTTTAAAATCATAGGCGAGAAATCCCGAAGGGCTAATCGCTCGGCCAATATCATTGATTATGCTTGTATTTTTATGTGGGCTGACAGTTAAGGTAGTGGCAAATTTAGATATATTCATCTGGTCTGCCTTTTTTTGTGATTCTTCCAACCGCAGCTTAAAGCAGGCTAAACACCGACCAGCGCCCTCTGGCTCATTCTCTAATCCCTGGGTTGCCTGAAACCAGGTATGTTTATCATAAACTCCTGAAACCAGTTCAAACTTAAGGATGCGCGAAACCTGTCTGGCTATCTCTTCTCTGTGATGATATTCAGATTCAGGATGAATATTGGGATTATAGAAAAACCCCACTACCGAGAAATTCTCTCTGTTTAATTTCTGCACAACCGAGCTTGCGCATATGCCACAGCAAATATGCAAAAGGATTTTCTGCATAGAAATTTTATGGTTTAAGATTTCTATCTAATGGGATACTTTCTTTTCGTGCATAGCCCATTTTGACAATTTCCTGCTCGAGAATGTTTATGCGCTCCTGAGAATGGGGATGGGAAGCAAAGTAATATAAAAAGCGCCCCCCCTTTTCTTTTTTCTTCATGCTCTGGAAAAAATCAGTTGCTCCTGCAATATGGCCGTATCTTCTGTTTAATAACGCCAGAGCAAATAAATCGGCCTTCTTTTCTTGATGCTGAGAAAACTTCATCTCTACATTTTGCAAAGAATTCTGCAGAATCTGACTTACCGAACTATCTGCCCCAAACAGGATGCTGGAAATGGTGACAAAAACCAATCCCCTGCCTAACCCGCGCAGGTGATCTCGATTGGCAAAATGTCCTAATTCGTGGGCAAGAACAAAGGCCAGTGCATTCTCTGAATCTATCTCTTTAATTAAGGCTGAGGTAATGATAATGTTACCCCCTGGCAAAGCCAAGGCATTAGCCCGCTGAGCAGAAACAAGATGCACCTTATATGGCTGGGGGTAGGATAATTCTGCTGCCAACCCATCCAATATCCTTTGAATCTCAGCCTCTACTGCTTGAGACTTTTCATCCTTTTTACCTTCATACAACCGTGAATACATCCTACCCAAACGCGTCTCAATCTCAGTGGGTAGTCGGGGGACAATTAAATCAACGGCAAATCCCAGCCCGATATAAATACAGAGAACTATACCTAATAGAGCGATTAAGAGGAGAAAGAATTCTTTAAGGGGGGGTTCAGCGGAAATATTGACATTTTTGTTTAGTTCCTTGGGAACAAATCTCACTTATTTTTTCAAGGTAATTGCCGTGCCATAGGCAAAAACCTCAATGCTGCCCAGTTGGTCTTTTTGGTTGGCAGATTGGCCAATCCGCGAAGTTTCCAAGCGTAAGTTAAGGATAGCATCAGCGCCCTGGGCAAACTGTATCATCCTGAGGACTGCCTCCCGGCGCGCACGGTCAAGTAATGTCTCATAGCTGGATACTTCTCCGCCAAAAATATTCCTTAGTCCTGCCAGGATGCGTTTAAAATAATCTATGGAAACAACCACACTGCCATAAACCAGTCTTGAATCTTCTACTGCCGCTTTCTCATCAGGTAAGTGTTTGGTAGTGATTACCGGCAGATTTAGAAAATTTTTCTCGCGTTGTTTTATGGAACTGTAATGTTGGCTTTCAATCAAATATCCAATAGCGTAAGCTATCCCAATAAATACTACAAATGCAAAAATCTGAATCATTATTGACTCCGGTTATTCAACCCGAACAGCTGTTCCGTAAACATAAAGCTCAGCTGCCCCTTGAGCAACAGATGAAGTAGCAAAGCGCACATTGATTATAGCATTAGCTCCCAATTCCTCTGCCTGCTTAGTCATGCGCTCTATCGCCTGCTTGCGGGAATCCTCAAGCAGTTCGGTATATCCTTTTAATTCTCCGCCAACAATGTTCTTTAAGCCAGCCATAATATCCTTGCCGATATGTTTTGCCCTGACAGTACTGCCCATGACAACGCCAAAATGCTCAACAATAGTCTTACCCGGAACAGAATCAATATTGGTAAGTATCATAGGACCCCCTTATTTTAGAAAGCAATTCTAAACATAAGCAAATATATTCTATTCATAACTATTTCTCGTGTCAAGATTAAGCATCTATTTTTCAATTTAGCCAGAGCTATCTATCATCTTCTCAGAACTGGTAAAAAGGCTGCCCCCTAAGTGGTAAATAAGCTTTGTTTTATCCACATCCCAAGTCTGGTCAAATAATTCCTCCTCTGCCTGAGCATAGATGATCTCGCCTACGAAGAATTTATGATCTCCGAATTCACGAATATCCCTAAGGCGGCATTCGAGATTCCCGATGCATTCAGAGATTGAGGGAGTCCGAACCAAGTGCTTAGCTTTAAGCGGGGTTAATTTTGCGGCTTTAAATTTATCGATGTCTCGGCCAGAAACCCTTCCACAAAAATTCACCTTTTCTAAAAGGTTGCACTCAGGGATATTGATAATAAACTCCTCAGATTTTTCAATCAGCTCACAGGAAAAATGCGAATGAGCAATGCTAACTCCCACCAAAGGTGGTTTATGGGATAGCGGCGTCTTCCAGGCAAGGGTGATAATATTGGTCTTATCTTTATAGGCAGAGCTTACCAGAATTACATTGCCACTACTTAAAAAACGGGTCGATCTCTCTGGGGGGATTTCTACCTTCATTCTGCCTCCATCATTTATAGTTGTTCTTTGTAAATACCCTTATAGCCAATGTCTGTTTTATTTATCCTTATGAATATTGCTTGGATTACTCTGGCGTTCTGCTTTAGCCTTAATCCAGCCGGGTTATTAACTACCAATATAAACTCGCTCTTACCGCTAAATCCTGCATCCCAGACTGCGTTTTGCACAAAAGCGCCTGAGCGCAAGAGCGAACTGCGAGAAAAGGCAATGATTACCAAATCCAGTGGCAGATTAACTGTCTCATTAGTCCTGATTTTATAGGCGCCGGGTTTTAGATTCCACCAGCCAAATTTATCCTGCGCATTGCGCTTATTTGGAGAGACCTCTCTGGATTGGGGGATGATCCTTTCCTGATTAGAAAAATCCAGGGCTCCGCCCTCGCTAAATTCAAATACGCTGCCAACGGTTAAATCAAATCCATTCGGGGTAAGCTGAATATCTAGATTGAAGTAACCGGTAATCAGTTTATTCTCTTGTATTAATTTTTTGATCTCTTGGCGATTAAGCATGACTATTACCTCCAATCCCAATAGCCGATGAATCTAAATATGCCCTTAAGGATAATTTTACCCAATAATATTTATAAACTCAAGAAAAATCAGTCATGAATATTTATAAGATGGATTAAGATATTTAGAGGATCTTTATAAGATATGATTATTGGTAGGATTTATCAATTTTTGCTACATATTCCTGGGCTCTTTTTTCTCGGGAAGGCAACGTACTGAGGCCCTTCTTATATAAACCAGGACCCAAAAACCAGGCTCTCTGCAATACATTAAAAATCTGCTCGGCAGACATATTGGCATAATCCATACCCAGATAATGCCCTAACAAAAGACCTGCATAACTCCTGGCAAACTCTTCATAAATCTGCGGATTGCTAAAAACATCTTCGGGGGTAAATTCTGATAATGCTTGGTAATTCTGGATTACATCGAGAACTGCAATACGAGTTAAGGCTAAGGGACCGTAAGCTACGCCACCCGGATGCACAAAGTCAGGAGAGTAATTCTTTCCTGAAGCCTCCAGATAATTTAATCCTCTCCTTAAATATTGCCATAATTCATTGTTCATTGGGCAAGAAGACCAATAACCCGCTGTATGATTGACCGATATTTCAGTTAAATAAGTATTTGCATGAGTCTCTTGGGGATTTATAAACCCGCGGTTAATACTGATAAAGATAATGCCCAATAAACATAAGGCCAAGGTTTGAGAAATCAAAACAGCTCGCTTCCTGTTTATCAAAGGGAGCGCTGGATTGAAAGCATAGCTTAAGATTGCCAGATACTGCAAATCCATTTCTTCTCCCAAATAAAAACCCCTGGTCTTTTTCCGGCAAACCAGACCAGG
>JASFIK010000101.1:0-5295 GCA_050122705.1 Candidatus Omnitrophota bacterium
AGAAAAAATATATTCGGACTTACTAAAGGCAAAATGAGCTTAAAGAAAATTACCAGTCTGTCTAAAGTATCACTATTAATATTAATTATTTTACTTGGTTATTTAGCAGCATACGCTAAGAATGAAAAAATACCGATTACTTCTATTGAATTAGACGAGGCACAGTCTGAAGAGATAGCCATTAGGATAAATGATAAGGCGATTATAAATAATAATTTTTACGGCTTTGGAGCCGAGACACTCCCTTGGTTGTGGACTCAAGAGAATAAAGAAGCCGGCATTAATAAAGATGATATAAAGCTTAATCTTCAGCGAATTGTCGATATGCAGTTGCCAATCACGCGGATATTCCTGCCATGGGAGACCTGGAATCCGAGTATTGATTATAAGACATTTGATTGGGAAAGCGACGAAATGAAGAGTCTTTATAAAATACTTGATGTTTATCAAAAAACAGGCACCAGAGTGATTTTAGTAACTGTTGATTGGTTAAAAGATCCTCCCTGGAGAAATACAGAGGCAAGTTCTCAGGCAGTAGTGGGACTTCTTGAGTACCTGATCAATGATAAAGGTTATAATTGTATTGAGTTCTGGACGCTTACCAATGAGCCGGAACTTACGTATGGCTGGTTAAAGAAACTTCCTTTTGAAAATTATGTCAAGATTCATCAGTTAGTAAAGAAGGGCATAGAGGAAAGCGGTATATTAGTAAAGATTGTTGCTTCAGATGATGTAGAGTCTGAGGAGTGGTTTAAAAGCTCTGTGCAATCTTTATCTGGAATAGCCGATATTTTTAGTTCTCATGCCTATTTCTATCCACAAAACATTCATATAATTCCCGATTTTTTTCGAGAGAGATCAGAGTTCATTAAAGCAAGTTCTTCAACCAACAAGATTGCGCCTTTTTTTCTGTGCGAATTTGGTTTTCGAGGCGATGATTTTGGTGCCTGCATCAATTCACTTATAGATGATTATGCATACGGCCTCTATGTCGCTAATTTATGTATTGAAGTATTAAATTCAGGAGTTGATGCTGCTTCTTTGTGGTGTCTTCACGAAATTAGACTAATCGATGAGATAAATCCTGAAGGCGGCAAGATGATGCGTATTGGATTGTGGGGATACAAGGATAAGGATTGGCGGCCATACCCCATCTTTTATCTTTATCGTTTGTTTACTAGATACATAAAATCCCAATCAAGTGTATTAGAAGTAGATGTTTTACCTTCAGATACATTGAAAGCTGCCTGCGTTGAATATAATGGCAATCGGTCTCTGTTTATTGTAAACATGAGTAGTAAAAAACATAATTTTTCAATTGAAGGATTGACTTCAAAAACCGAGTTCAAAAAATATGTTTATAGTAGTGAGTTAAATTTTGCTAATCTTCAGGAGAATTTGCTTGAAGCCGAACGCAAAATTAAAATTTACGAAAAATTTAGAGATGAAATATTACCACTGAGTGTAGTCTTATATACCAGTGAGGAAGAATAGATGCATAAAACTATAATTAAACATTGAATCGAAGGTTTAAAAATGTGTAGCCTGAGAACGTACTTACCCTTAATAGAGACGGTGAGGTTTTCGTGGTTTAATCGGGGAAGGTCGCCAGCAAATCATAAATCCTCCTTTATATTCCAACAAACTCGATTTAATTATACTTAGACCAGTCAATATGTCAATAAAAAAAGCAAGAATTTATTTAACCGCTAAGTTAAAAATGACAAAGGGGAAATTAATTGCCAAAATAGATTCTAAAGAGATTATTTTAAATAAACAAGACTTTTTGCTTTTATCATCTATTGATAATAAAAATTTACAGGATTTATCAAGGCCAGGCAAGAAAAATGCAGATTATCGCTTAAAAAAAATATTAGATTTTGAGAAACTCGGATTAATTAAACTGAAATTTCATTGTGAAGATGCTCTGTTGAAATTTTTTTATCAAAAGAGTCTCTCAGACGAAAGAATCTGCAAAAAGCGACCTGCATTTTCAAATATAAAAGCCTATGAAAAGGAATGGAATATTTATCCAAAAGCCTTAAATTTTTTAAATAAAAAATCTGAAAATTATAAGCTGAAAAATTTTGAAACAGAAATTTATCTCAATCTTCTTCGCCCTTTTTTGAATAAAATTCCAAAGGGCTCTACTATTATTGATGCAGGGGGAGGAATTGGCAGGTTTGGATTAAAGCTTATTAAGATGGGTTATAGGGTTCATCTGCTCGATTCTTCTGAAATTGCACTAAAGAAGGCATTAAGGCATCTCCAGGCTGAAAATTTGGCTAATTTTGATTTGTATTGGGGAGACGCCACTAACCTTTCCATGTTTTCAGATAATACATTTGATGCGGCCTTTGCAATTGAGTTAATTTGTTATTGTGACAGACCTGACAAAATAGTAAGCGAATTGGTTAGAGTAACGAAAAAAAATGGTTTAATAGTTATTTCTGTGGAGGGTAAATACGGAGGTTTGATTTCTGATCCCAATGCCTCTATTGATAAATTAATTTCTATCTTTAAAAATGATATGTTACATATAAAAAAACATTTGTATGTGCATTATTATACGCCCAAGACATTGGTTAACTTATTAAAGAAATGCGGTATAAAAATTATAAATATATTTGGCTGTCATTATGTTCTTGATGGAATTCTCCATCACAAGATAAATATAAATAAATTAGGTAATAAAGAATACAGAAAATATCTTTTGGATATTGAGAATTTATGCTCAAAAGAACCTGTTTTAAAAAAATTGGCAAGAGCCTGGTTAATTGTTGGGAGAAAGTAATAAAAAATGAAGGTTTTCTTAATTAGGAGCCCTAGATATTATTGGCCTTTTATAAATGAGTACGATAATTTTTTGTTACCCCAGTCTTTGCCTTGTTTGGCCGCGGTGTTAAAAAAAGATGGTATTAACGTAAGGGTGATTGACTGTTCCCCAATTAAGATGGGCTGGCAGAGTTTAGGAAATCTTTTATCTAAGGAAAGACCCGACGTAGTTGGCGTTGGTGATAGCGAATCGCTTTATTCTCATGAGGCTGGAAGGGTTATGCAGCTAGCAAAAGAAATTAATCCAAAGGCGGTTACAGTTGCCGGTGGGGCTCACTTTTCAAATCTTATCGAAGATAGTTTGTTAAATTATCCCATAGATTTTATCGTTAGAGGAGAAGGGGAGTATGCTCTTTTGGAATTGGTAAGAGAGCTTAAACAGGCAAAGCCAAATTTTGAAAAAGTAAAAGGGATTGCCTTTAAAGAAAATGGTAAGATCATTTGCACTACGCCACGACCGTTGATAGATAATTTGGACGAGTTACCTATGCCAGCTTATGAATTGATGCCGATGCAGGATTACGGGAAGGCAAGGTTTCTCTTTTCTCCCGGCGGTATTACCATTCACCATAGCAGAGGGTGTATCAGTAATTGTAAATTTTGTGTATGGTGGGTTCAAATGGCTGAAAGGAGAATAGAAAATAGCGTAATTAAACTTTATCCGAGATGGAGAACCAAGAGTGTTGAACGAACCATAGAGGAGATCAGGCTACTTTACTATAAATATAAAAAGCAATTTTTAATATTTGTCGATGATTCTTGGAATATAAATCAAAACTGGAACGAGGAGTTTGCCGAACGCTTAATCAAAGAAAATATTAATTTGCGATGGTTTGCATTTATGAGGGCAGATTTTCTGCTTCGCGATGAGAAAGCAGGGGTGCTAAAAAAACTTGTAAATTCGGGTTTATCTCATATATCTTTCGGGGTGGAAAGGGAAGAGAACGAAGAATTAAAAAACGTCGGGAAGGATTGTTACTCTCAAGAAATGGTTAGAGAGTGTATGCATATTTTAAAACATAAGTATCCTCAGGTATTCAGGCAAGTTACCTTTTTAGTTGGCATAAGGAGCGAGACCAGAGAGTCTTTACTTCAACAGGCTAAATATGCCAAAGAGCTATCTGCCGATTATCCTGCCTTTCACCCCTTAACCCCCGTACCTGGAACAGAGGCTTGGCAAGAGGCAAAGCAGAAGGGGTGGATAGAAATTGAGGATTTTGGTCACTATGATTGGGTTACTCCGGTCATGTCTTCCAAATATCTTACCAGAGAGGAAATCGAATATTTAGTTTATTTAGTCAATAGAAAATTCGTTTCACTTGGCTGGATAATAAAAGGGCTATGTAGTCCTTTTAAGATTAAAAGAGGTATGTATATCTGGTGGCTTTTGGTAGTTTTCAGGATATTTTTAGATTCCATTAAAAGGTCTATAAATCCTTTTAAGGTAAAGCAATATATTAAGTTGATAAAACCAAACTGGTACGACAGTTAATTAAGAATACAAGAGATGAAAGTATTACTTATAAATCCCTGTTTCGACTTTAAAAAATTTGGAAGATTTCAGAGGTATACTGAATCTATGCCTTGTCTGGGTTTAGCCTATATTGCTGCAGTCCTAGAGAAAAATGCTATTGAAGTCGAAGTAATTGATAATTTTGTTCTGAGATTAAGGAAACATGAGGTTTTAAATTTAATTAAAGCTAAGGGCCCTGATATGGTAGGAATATCTTGTTTAACTCCTTCAGCTCCAATAGCTTTTTCCATTGCAAAGAGCATCAAAGAATATAATAATAAAATTTTAACAGTCTTAGGGAATATTCATGCTGACCTTTTTTCTGAGGAGATATTAAAAAACCAAGCTGTAGATATAGTGGTTCACGGAGAAGGAGAATATGCAATGTTAGAATTAGCAAAAGCAGCAGAGAATAATACAGACTTTACATACATAAAAGGAATCTCGTTCAAAAAAGACGGAAAAATAGTAAAGACAAATTTCAGAGAACCATTAAAAGATTTAGATCGACTTCCTTATCCAGCCTGGCGTTTATTCCCATTTAAGAAGTATGGTTTTTTGCCTTTCGCGGATGTAAAAAAGCCAGGATTAAGTATTTTGGGTTCCAGAGGTTGTCCTTTTCGCTGTACATTCTGCTCTCTTCCCAACATAGGTAGTAATAAATATAGAAAAAGGGAACCAAAAAACATAGTAGATGAAATCGAGTATTTGATAGCAAATTTCCCTATTAGACAAATTGGATTTGTTGATCCTATTTTCCCTATTTCTAAAAGAGATGGATTGGAATTCTGTGATGAAATGATTAGTCGCAAATTAAATAATAAAATTATCTGGATCTGTGAGACACGGGTGGATAAGGTAGATAGAGAGCTTCTAAGAGAAATGAGAAAAGCTGGGTGCAGGAGGATTGTATATGGTTTGGAATCTGGCATGCAGGCGTCATTAAA
>JASFIK010000102.1:0-5293 GCA_050122705.1 Candidatus Omnitrophota bacterium
AACTGAGAAGACTTAAATAAACCAATGCTATAAATTGGGTCTTGACCGAATCTTGATTCATCAATCAGTGGGATTATCGGCTTATTCTTCATCATTCCTGCAACCTCAAGAAGTAATCCCTTTTCTACCTCTGAGCCAATCAGGATAACCTGGTAGCCCATTGTATATAGCCTATCTCCCAAAGCAGCGAATTTCTCTTTTGGCCACATCTTAAAGGGATGTCCTGCCCCAGGCAAAATAGAGACAAACCGACCGGGGTAGCCCTTAAGATAATCCTGGGCTAAGCAAAGATATTCCTGAGAAATTTCAATTTGCGGAATAAGATTTATCTCCCTCAAACCTAAGGCGCGTACTAAAGCAAGCATCTTTGCTACAATATGAACCCTTGCCTTTGGATTTGGCAATAATACCCAATGAGAAAAGAATGGACTTCTTGATAACAGATACCTTGGTTTTAATAGCCACAAATAAAACGCGGGTGCAAACTTTGACTGGGTATCAACAATCAAATCAAATTTTCGGGAGTATTTTTTAAGAAAGTCAAAATATGCCTTAAATGGAGACTCCTTGCCTGGCCGAACATATTCGATATATTCATCTATATAAGGAATATTGCTAAAGAGCGTATCGCAGCGCGGCCTTTGATAAAGACCCAAATAGGTAATTTTTGCTTTAGGAAACATCTGCCTAAAACTGCGGAAAAGCGGGATGCTTTGCACCAAGTCCCCCAAGCCGCCGCCCGATTTATAGATAGCGATTGTTCTAATCTTATCCTGGAGCTTAGAGTAGATTTTCCTCTGATAGAATCTTTTAAAGCTAGCTTGATAATAATCATTAAGTTTATATAATTCTATCATCTTCTAAATCAATACTATCTTTGCCCAATGGACAAAGCTGATGATGCGTAAAAATCGGGCAAATCCTGGGTCGTCTACAAATACGCTCATATATCTTAATCTTTTCTTTTTTGGCTTAAGTATCTGACCTAAACAGCGCAGTAAAAAGAATCTATCCGGATATCTTATCAACCTGATGCTTTGGTGCCGTATCTGGAAAGAGGCTGCGGAGTCCTTTAAGAAACAATAAACCATATTCCAATCCCTGGCTAAATTATGCGCCTGACTATAAACCTGATCAAATAATCCCTGATCATTAAGGGGTTTGGTCAGGATAAAGGCTACTCGGGGAATCCTGCCCCATTTTTTCCAAAAAAGAGCGCGCGTCTCTCTGCCAATTTGCCTTTTTTTCTTTTTACCGAAGCGGTCAAAAGAACTGTGCACGCGATGAATAACATAAGCGCCTTTGGCTTTAACGCAGCGATAACCCAGCTGCCAGGCCCGTCTTGAGTAATCCATATCATCGTATCCACCGATTCCGAATGCCTCATCCAGGAGGCCAATCTTGGAGGATGCCTCCCTCTTTATGAGCATACAAAAACCCATTGCTCCCATAATCTCAATAAATTGACCCTGACGACTACTTAAGCCTTCTGATTTATTTTTTAAATATTCATCGATTGATTCGCAATCAGCCTCCTCGCTCTGCGGATTGACAATTCCAATTTTTGCATCGCTATCAGCCAGTTTAATCATCTCAGTAAGCCAGCCCTCGCTGACTAAAACATCATTGTTCAGCAAGCATATATAAGGCGCCTGGGATATCTGTAAACCCTGATTTACTGCCTTAACAAACCCTAAATTAGCCTCATTTCTAATCAGGGTCATTGCCCCTTTGTTATTGTTTTCTAATTCTTTCAAATACTCTTGGGTTTCTCTTTCGCTGCCATTATCAATGATTATTAAGCGAAAGGGATGCCTGGTATTTTTAACTATATGCTCAATGCAGTCCCTGGTTAACGGTAATTGATTCCATACTGGCATGATAATATCGCAACTCATTTATTTATTTTCTTTAAAAGTGATAAATAAAGTTTATAATATGTCTATGGAAGAAATAAATTGTAAACTCTGCGGTTCTCATCAAAGAAAAATAATTCTTACCGATTGCCAGGACTATCTCGAGAATACTCCCGGTAAATTTACGCTTGTGCAATGTACCAGTTGTAAATTATTTTATCTTAATCCTCGACCTAGCCGAGAAGAACTCGCCTCCTGTTATTCCTCTAAATATTATGCGCATCAGCAGCCCAATCTCACAAAAATTAAGAAACGGCTAGCAAAGCTCGGTAATTTTCCTTTCCAGGGTATTCTCAAAGAGCGCTTTCATTATCCGGTTAAGCAAGACTATTCTTTATTTAAAAGGATAATCATCCGTATTGCTTTCTTTTTTTGCCGCCCGCTTTTCCGGGGAGTTCTTGAATATACAGGCAATGGCAGAATACTCGACATCGGTTGCGGCGGCGGCCTCCACCTTTGGTTCCTCAAGCAGTTGGGTTGGCAAACCTGGGGCTTGGAAATTTCACATCAAGCATCACAGATAGCCCAATCACTCGGCATAAATGTTGTCTGTCAAGAATTGCCCCAGGCAAATTTTCCGGCACAATATTTTGACATTATTAGGATGAACCATGTCTTAGAACACCTGCATCATCCAGAAGCATATCTACAAGAGATGAAGAGAATTTTAAAACCCGGGGGAATCTGCATGATTAGGGTTCCCAGCATCCATAGTCTCAACTATCAAATCTTTAAAAAATACTGGGCCGGGCTTGACGCGCCAAGACATTTATATTCTTTTAGCCCGCATACCTTAAAAGCGCTTTTTCATAAATTTGGCTGGCAAACCAAAAAGATCTATTTTGTTGCCTCTTCAGGAACCCTCCTGATTAGCCTGCAATTTCTATCCCGGGATAAGGGTTGCAGGCATAAGCCCTGGATGCGTTTTCTACTCACTAATAAAGGCCTGCGCAAGATAATCCTCGACCCATTTTGTCACTCGCAAAACCCTCTGCATATCTCTGATGAGATAGAGGCGATATTTAAATTGCCCTCTTAAGCAGTATCCCCTTTACATGCGCTGCCTGGCTATAGATAGTATTTCTTAAATTATCTCTTTTTGCGGTTAACTTAGATTTAATCTGGCTATAGTGTCCTTGCACATATTCAAACTTGTCTATCAATGTCTGGAGGGAAAAATCCTCAAATATAGATATGCCCAAATCCTGCGCTTGCAACATCCCCAGGAATCCCTGATGCATTAAATTATAAGAGATACAAAAGAAGGGAATGCCTGCATTGGTTGAAAATACTGCACTGTGCAACCTCATACAAACCAACATATCGCAATAATTTTTGATGAAATAAAGCATCTCTTGGGGTTGGAGATTCCCCCTTAATGCCTCTGCCCTATCCTTGTTGTTTAACCTCTTGATTATCTCGGTAATAACTACGCTCTCTCTGGTATTTTCAGAATCCGCCTTTTCAAAGGGAAGATAGATTACACGATTATGATTATCAGTCAGATAATCAGTAAACCGGGAAAACACATCGACCATTTTTTCAAATACACGGTTATCGAATTCCGGATGTGGGGTGAGAACAATGCCTACGGTAAAACCCGATTTATTAAAATTTAATTGCTGAGGACTGTCCTGCAAAGCCAATTCTAAATGTGGTAAAATAGCTGCATCCTGATATCCCAGGTTGCTAAGAAACTCCTGGGAAATCTTGTCTCTTACCGTGATATAATCAGCCAAATCGCATAATCTTTTTATTTTATCTTTTGCTTGATTAGTAAATACTTCATTGTAATCACAGCCTACCCCCGCAGAAAAAAGAATTACCGGAAAATTCCATTTTGCCTTCATCAGTAATCGCCGGGGGATAAAGGGATATTTACTTTTTAAAATGGCCCCTCCTCCGATAAGCAAACCCCTTAAGCTGTGCGGATTAAAGGCAAAACACCTTTTAGAAATCGGGAAAATATCCTCTGCTAATATATCTTTCCCTGCCAAAAAAGCGGCATCATCACCCAAATCCCCCTGCCCAAAATACCCCCAAAATCCGATTTTCTTTTTTTGCCAAAAGGGCAAATATGCCTTAAGGTAACGCAGGAATTTTGATTTTTCTGGCTGGATAATGCTATTGCTCATGCTTAATAAAATCCTTTAATCTTTGGGAGTTTGCTGCCAAGCCGTCTGCTTTAGGCATTCCGATTACATAGCAACGAGTTGAATTCAATAAATCGCTCAAGACTTTATATTCTGACTGCTGGGGATTAAAATTTAAATCTGAGAAATTGTATAGTTTTCTGAATTCGCTATAATTTCCTAACTCTGCAGGTAACTGGCTGATAATTGCTGCTTTATGTACTATATCCGGTCCAGATATCAATTTTGCGAAAAATTTCTCACTGAATTGAGGAAAAACAAAAATCCCTGGCTGGATGCCTTCTGCCTTTAATCGAAAGGTCGGTTTGTAAAAACCCTTTAGGCTCTTAAATTCATTTACCTTTTTAAACCTCCCCTTCCATAAACTACTATCTTCATGCTTGTGTATCCTAATCAACTCATAGCAGGGATAGACTCTCTGGGAATCGAAAAAAATAAGGTTATCCGAAAGAAATGATGTATTCTCCTCTTGCAGCAATGACAAAACCAGGCTGGTTTTACCGATACCCTCCATCCCACAGATAACCACTGCCTCGCCTGCGAATTCTACAGCTGAGGCATGTAACATATGGGTGTGCAGAAAATATTCCAGATACCAGAATACCGGATAATAAATAATCGGGAAGCTAACTTGAAAAAACCAATCTTCCTGCGATTTACCGAATATGCTATAGCGGAGCGTATCTTTAAAAACCTTCCAGCGTAAAATCGCCTTTAGGTATAATCTTGCCTCCTCAGCCTGGAAATCGAATATTATCTTTTTCTTTCTCCCTATCTTTCTGATGGTTACGATTTTCTTTTCATCAATTAACGTATTTGCTCCCAGGTCAGCAAAATTACCAGATTCCTTTAACTGCTTAAGATAATTGCCCCAACCCTCTTGCTGCCATAAGGCGTTTATTCCAATATCAAAGTCATCTTCGAAATCTTGACTTAAGATAATCTGGTCAAAATACGCCCTAAGATAATCGTAATACTTGGTATAATTAGTAGCAATTTTTACCTTTAGTTTAGCGATATTTAAACATAGGGTTTTTATTTTTCCAATCATTTATCTAATCTCCTAATGTATTGCACGCGGCTCGCCAAACGAGCTGACTGGATTCTCGATCAGCCTTTTTGCCTGCGTTATTACCTCCTCTGGGGTTATTACCCTAAGGCATCGCAGTTGATAATCGCATTCTGGCACGTGGAAATTACGATAGCAGGGTCTACAGGGAAAGT
>JASFIK010000103.1:0-5269 GCA_050122705.1 Candidatus Omnitrophota bacterium
AGCCAGTAACGCGTATGGAGATAGAGAACATCAGGGGAGTAGATAGTAGCGGGATAGTAAAGAATTTAGCAAGTAAAGGCTTGTTGCGAACTGCCGGCAGGAGAAAGGCTCCCGGGCGGCCATTTGTTTATGTTACCTCTCGACAGTTTCTAGAATATTTTGGCCTAAAGTCATTAGAGGATTTGCCAAAAATGGAAGAATTTGCTAAAGCGCAAGGAGAGGAGGCTTAAAAGAGATGAATTTAAAAAAAATGCGCCATAAGATCGATCGCCTGGATACCCGCTTGATTGATTTACTAAATCAGCGCGTTGGCATTGCTAGGGCGATTGCCCAGGCTAAGAAAAGTAAAGGCGAGGCGCGTTATTCTCCGGATCGAGAAAAACAAATTTTAAAACGACTAATAAATATAAACAAAGGTCCACTATCTAAGTTGGCAGTAGAATCGATTTATCGAGAGATTATGTCAAGCAGCTTAGCCCAACATAAGCCGTTGATGATTGCCTATTTAGGGCCGCAGGCCAGCTTTACACACCAGGCAGCGCTAAAGAAGTTCGGCTCTCAAGTGGAATATTCTGCATCCAATTCAATAACCGAGGTTTTTGTTGAGGTAGAAAAAGGGAGCGCCGATTACGGCGTAGTACCCATTGAGAATTCAATTGAGGGAGCGATTACACATACCTTAGATATGTTTGTAGACTCTGATTTGAAGATTTGTGCCCAGATTATATCAGAGATTTCTCATAATCTTCTGAGTAATTGCCCCCGCTCAAAAATACAACGCATCTATTCCAATCCTCAGGTGTTTGCTCAATGTCGCAACTGGCTGGATAAGAATATGATTAACCTGGAAAGGATTGAGGTTTCTTCGACTGCGCGAGCGGCTCAGATTGCCAGAAAATCAAAGAACAGCGCTTGCATTGCCTCTTTGTTAGCAGCCAAGATTTATAAACTAAAAGTAATTTCCCAGGGGATTGAGGACAGCCCCCATAACATAACCCGATTTTTGGTAATCAGTAAATATGAATTTAATCCTACTGGTTCAGACCGTACCTCAATACTCTTTTCGATTAAGGACAGAATTGGAGCGTTGCATGATATGCTTATTCCATTTAAAAAGTACCGCATCAATCTTACCAAGATTGAATCGCGCCCTTCAAAAAAGAGGGCTTGGGATTATTATTTCTTCATTGATTTAGTTGGTCATTATAAAGACAGTAAGGTAAGTAAGGCCTTAAGGGCATTAGAAAGCAAGTGTAAATTCTTAAAGATATTAGGTTCTTACCCGGTCTAGTATTTAGGGACGCCCTCTCTGCTGAATACAAGGGTGTCCCCTAATTGATAATTTATGGTAATCTGTTAAATTTGGGGACAGACTCCCGATTGGCAAAAAGGGTGTCCCCCGAAGGGGTGAAAGGATGTCCCTAGTAAGAAAGAATATCGCTAACCTAGTACCTTATCAGCCGGGCAAGCCGATTGAGGAGGTAAAAAGAGAATTCAAGCTTAAGGAGATAATTAAGCTTGCCTCTAATGAGAATCCTTTAGGCGGTAGCCTAAAGGCAAGGCTGGCGATAAAAAGTGCCTTGAGCCAGATTAACCGCTATCCCCAAGGGAGTTGTTTTTATCTACGCCAGGCGCTTTCCCGTAAATACCGTCTTGCGCCAGACCGATTTATTTTCGGCAACGGCTCAGATGAGTTAATTGATATCGTGATTAAGACCTTTGTCGAAGAGAATGAGAATATTATCACTGCTGATGTTACGTTTTTAGAATATCAGATTTTAGCTAAGGTTCTCGGTCGCCGCTTAATCAAGGTAGGCATGCGCAATTTTTGTTATGACTTAACAGCAATGCTGGATAAGATTAATAAACAGACCAAAGTCATCTTTATTGCTAATCCCAATAACCCTACTGGGACTTATGTAAACATGAGCCAAATGGATAAATTTATTAATCAGGTACCTAAGAGGGTAGTGGTGGTTTTGGACGAGGCTTATGATATTTTTATTGATGTGGCTGATTTCCCGCGCAGCTTAAATTATCTGAAGCGGGACAATGTGATAATTCTGAAGACCTTTTCCAAGGCCTATGGCTTGGCAGGCTTGCGCATCGGGTATGCCTTGGCCCCACGTAGATTAACTTCTTACATGGAAAGGGCAAGGCCCCCTTTTAATGTGAACCTTCTGGCGCAGGTAGGGGCAGTTGCAGCATTGGAGGATAAGGCTTTTATTCAAAAAACGAGAAGTACTATTTTGCAGGGCAAGTATTATCTTTATCGGCAATTGGATAGAATGGGCCTGTCATATATACCTTCGGTAGCCAATTTTATCCTTATAGATGTAGGCAGAAACAGCCGCAGGCTTTATAAGCAGATGCTTAAGTTTGGGGTGATTGTTCGCGATATGCAGCAATACCGCCTGGATAACTTTATCAGGGTTACCGTCGGCAAACAGTCGGAGAATGAAAGATTTATCCAGGTGTTAAAAAAATTATTAACAAAGTGAGGCAGAAATGATTATTGTATTAAGTCGGGATGCGACTCAGGCGCAGATGGATTATATTGTTGAACGGGTAAAAAAATTAGGTCTGACCCCGCATTTATCTAAAGGAACGGAACGCACGATCATCGGGGTAATTGGGCCGGAAGATATTTTACGGGTGACTCCATTAGAGGTATTTCCGGGCGTAGAGAAAGTCCTACCGGTTCTGGCTCCTTATAGATTGGTTTCCCGCGAATTTAAGGCAGAGGACTCAATTATTGAGCTGGGTAAGAATATAAAATTGGGGACAAAGAAGGTTGTGGTTATGGCTGGGCCTTGCGCAGTAGAGAGTTTAGAAGTTCTTCGGGAGATCGCTGCTAATATTAAGAAGCAAGGAGCAACTGTTTTGCGTGGCGGCGCATTCAAACCGCGCACCTCTCCTTATAGCTTCCAGGGTTTGGGCAAGGAGGGATTGGAGTATTTAAAACAAGTAGGAGATGAACTGGGGTTGGTTACGGTTACTGAGGTTATGGACCCGCGCGATGTGAAGCTGGTTGCGCAATATGCTGATGTGCTCCAGATTGGCGCACGCAATATGCAGAATTTTAATTTACTGCGCGAAGTAGGAGAAACGCAAAAACCAATATTATTGAAACGGGGGATGTCTTCAACCATAAAGGAATGGCTGATGTCCGCTGAATATATTCTATCAGGAGGTAATTTTAATGTAATCCTGTGTGAACGGGGGATTCGCACTTTTGAGGAGTTCACCCGCAATACCTTAGATATAAGCGCAATCCTGGCAGTGAAGTTTCTCTCGCATTTACCGGTAATTGTTGATCCTAGCCATGCTGCAGGTAAATGGAGTCTGGTTCCGGCGCTTTCTAAGGCTGCGGTAGCTGCTGGCTGTGATGGGTTGATTGTGGAAGTGCATACCCATCCTGAAGAGGCGCTTTCTGACGGTGCCCAGTCACTTCTGCCGGAGAAATTCATCCAGATGATGCGAGAGTTGAAAACCCTGGCTAAGGCAGTAAACCGAGAGATATAGATGAGATTATTTAACCAAGTTGCGATAATTGGCGTAGGTTTAATCGGCGGCTCAATCGGATTAGGCATAAAGAAGAAAAGGTTGGCAAAGCAGGTTGTTGGAATAAGCAGACACAAAAGCACAATTAATCTGGCAAAGAAACGGGGGGCAATTGATATTGGCTCTTTGGATATCTCAGCAATTAAAAAGGCAGATTTGGTGATTCTGGCTGCTCCGGTTAACAGCATAATCCAGCTGGGGGTAAAGATTAGGGGATTAATTAAACCAGGCACTTTAGTTACAGACACGGGAAGCACCAAGAAATCAGTGGTTAAGATATTGGAAAAAGCATTGCCCAATTTTGTGGGCGGTCATCCCTTATCCGGCTCTGAGAAGCAGGGGGTAGCAAATGCCAGGGATGACCTATTTTGTGGTTCTTTATGTATATTGACTCCTACTAGGAAAACCCCTCAATTAGCATTAAGCAGAATAAGGAAACTTTGGATTGAGTTGGGCTCAAGAGTAATTCTTCTTACTCCCGCCAGGCACGATAAACTTATTTCTCATGTCAGCCACCTGCCTCATATAATTGCCTTTTCACTTATCCAGTCAGTCCCGCGCAGCAGTTTATTTCTTGCCTCAAGCGGATTAAAAGATACGACTCGCATTGCCGCATCTCCGGCTGGACTTTGGGAGGATATCTTTCTTACCAATGCCGAGAATATTTTAGTTGCCTTGAGGGGCTTTACCAATTCCTTATCAGGCATTAGGCGGGCGATTAAGCAGGGTGATGCAAGGGCCTTGGAGCGACTCTTAAGGCAAGCAAGATTAAAACGCCAATTAATTAAACCCTAGATGATTATAGCGATTGACGGTCCAGCCGGAGCGGGAAAGAGTACAATTGCTCGACTTTGTGCTAAAGAGCTGGGGTTTATCTATCTGGATACAGGAGCAATATATCGCGCACTTACTCTTAAGGCACTCCAGAAAAATATTGATTTCCGGGATGAGGCAGCGCTTATTCAGATGAGCAAGGATACACAATTAACGGTTAGTAATAATCAAGATGGTTCGGTTAGGGTTATTTTGGATGGGAGAAATGTCTCTGAGGCAATCCGCCAGCCGCGGGTAACCCAGTATGTTTCTGATCTGGCAAAGATAAAGGCAGTAAGAGAGCAAATGTTAACATTGCAGCGCGATATTGGCAGTTCGCATGACTCAGTGGTTGACGGACGCGATATCGGTACAGTCGTCTTCCCCAATGCAGATAGAAAATTTTATCTGGATGCACAGTTCACTGAGCGGACAAAGAGAAGATTTAAAGAATTAAAGCAGGCAGGCAGAGAGATAACCTTAGCAGAGGTTGAGACCGACCTTAAAAACCGCGACCGTATAGATTCCATGCGCAAGTATGCACCCTTAAGAAAAGCAGATGATGCGATTTATATTGATACCACAGCTATGACTATTCGGGAAGTAGTGGAGGCGGTTTTGAAGGCAATCAATGGATAAATCCTTAATTAGAAACTTTTCAATCATTGCTCATATTGACCACGGTAAATCTACGATTGCCGACAGGATTTTAGAGATTACCGGTGCAATCGATAAAAATCATACCCAGGAGCAATTGCTCGATGATATGGAATTAGAACAGGAAAAGGGAATAACTATTAAGGCATCAGTGGTATGCCTTAACTA
This sequence comes from Candidatus Omnitrophota bacterium, assembly GCA_050122705.1. Taxonomy (GTDB): domain Bacteria; phylum Omnitrophota; class Gorgyraeia; order Gygaellales; family JAHJCI01; genus JASFIK01. Next base: position 5,203 of record JASFIK010000103.1, read on the forward strand.
TCAGGCAAAGGATAAGAAGACCTATATTCTTAATCTGATTGATACCCCCGGCCATGTTGACTTTACT
>JASFIK010000104.1:0-5156 GCA_050122705.1 Candidatus Omnitrophota bacterium
AATTTGGATTCTTTGTTTTTTGTTCAATTATAAATTTTCTTATATCATGATTTAATTTGTACGACATAATTACTTATTAATTGGACATTAATTTGGACATTGATTTTAAATTTGGACATTGATTTTCAATATAATAATAACATAAATTACATTATTTGTCAAATAAATAATTAAAGGCTATTCCAATAGTAACCAGTGTAAATTATAAATAGAATAGGATATTGTTTAAATAACCTTGATAATATCCCCTAGTTGAGTATGGGTTGCTTGAAGGGTATTTTCTGGAAGCTCAATCGTTAAATTGGCATTAAAAAAGATTGGGCTAAGTCTAAAGGGCTTAAACGAAGATAAAACCCCTATAACCCTGCCAGCTTTATCCAGAAATACAACATCAATGGTAAAGCGCATAAACAAGGAATGAATACAGGTGGAGGGTATCAAAACCAAGGCCTCGCCCTTGTTTAAAGATTGGCGATTAAGCAAACCAATAAGTCTACTTAGGAAGGTTTTTGCAATCTCTGCTTTATCAGCAAGAATAGCGTCTTTGCTGATATTAATTACCTTCATTTTGGCTTAAACATGTCTTCAGTTAAGTGGATTCCTCGTTTTCGAATATCCTCAAGAAAGGTAGGCTGGGTGCCGGTAGGGCGGAATTCTCCTTGGATGTTGCCTTGCTCATCAACTCCACTTTGCGCAAAAACAAAGATATCCTTTAATCCAATGTGTAGCTCATCAAGCATTCCGGTAATCTCAGTTACCTGCAAGACCTTTCTTGAGCCATCAGAAAGGCGTGCAGTGTGAACAATAATGTCTATGGCTGAGGCCATCATCTCTCGAATAGCCCGTAGGGGAATCTCTATGCCGCTCATAAGAATCAGGGAATCTAGGCGGGCTAAAACATCAAAGGTAGAATTAGCATGCAGGGTAGTCATTGAGCCATCATGGCCTGTATTCATTGCTTGGAGCATGTCTAATGTTTCTGGGCCTCGACATTCTCCAATAATAATCCGGTCAGGCCGCATACGTAGGGAATTGCGAAATAAATCCCGCACTGAAATTGCGCCCTTGCCCTCAATATTGGGAGGGCGTGATTCCAGTCTTATCCAATGCTGATGATGCAGCTTTAATTCTGCGGCATCCTCAATGGTAACAACCCTCTCACCATCCGGAACAAATTCAGAGAGCACATTCAGCACGGTGGTCTTGCCTGAACCAGTCCCCCCTGAAACAATTACATTCTTGCGCGATAAAACACACGCCCGGATAAATTCTCCCATTACATTATCAAGCGTGTCGAATTTCTCTACCAAATCATTTATCTTTAACCGTTCGCGGGCGAATTTGCGAATCGTTAAGGTTGGACCAGTAAGAGAAAGTGGTGGAATAATTGCATTAACTCTTGAGCCATCAGCCAGCCTAGCATCTACCATTGGTGTAGACTCATCTATTCTTCTTCCCAGGGGAGCGATTATCCGTTCTATTATCTGGCGAACCTGATCATTAGAAACAAACCGTTTAGAAGTCAACTCCAACCTGCCACGCCTTTCTACATATATCTGGCTCTTGTTATTAACCATGATATCGCTAATTTCGGGGTCTTCAATCAGATCCTCTAGTGGACCAAGGCCCAAGGCCTCATCAGTCATTTCCTTTACCAGACGCTCTCGCTCTTCTCGAGAGGAAATCAAGGCTCCTACTTCATCAGTTAGCGCATTGTTAATTGCCTTCATTGTTCTCTGGCGTAAATCCTCAATCCTTGCAGCATCACCGATAATCCGATCCAGGCGTCGTAAATCAAGCTCATGAATAATACGTTTATGAACCCGCTGTTTTAATTGGTCTATCCTCTCCTGTCGGCTTAACCTCTTGGTAGCATGTGGCCTACCCATTAAAGAAACCGTTTCCAAGGAGATGGGTTCTTCTTTTAAAGACGCGTCCTCTGCCGAAGACCGCTCAGCAAAAACTGACTTTAGTTCTTGATGAGATACAAAAAGCTTGGGATGACTGAGTAGCTCATCCGCTAATTTGCCCAAGGCAATACTAACCCGAGAACGCGGCGAATCCATAACTACGGGAATTCTACGGTTCAAGGCAGAGCCAACAATCTTACCTTCTGATGGAATACGGGCAATTATATCACAGGGTAAAGCTATTTTTACCTCCCGCCAAGCCACTCCTCCTTGACTTTCTGCCCGATTCAATATTGCTTTCATCATGCTCAGGGGAAAATGTAAAGACTGTAATATATCTATTGCGTCTTTTGCCTGATAAACAGAAAGCACATCAGGATTAACCACGAACAAAATCAAATTTGTCTGCTCAAAGAGATAAATTAACCGCTTGGTAAAGCTACGACCAGAATCAACAATGATAAAATCATACTCCTTGCCCAAATCACCCAAGACGTGAGTAATAAACTTCTCATCTATAAGCGGGCTCTCCCGGGGACTGAGTACAATCGGTAAAAAATCAAAATTCCCTGATGGATAATGGCGGATGCAATCATCTAACATAGCAGGGTCGTACTTATCCTTCTGCCATTCTGAAACCAATTCCACTAAAGCCCTTTCTGGATTTAAATTTAGGAGTCTGGCCATATGCCCAGGAAGATGCAGGTCAAAATCTAAAAGCAGAACCTTTTTATCCTTTAATCTTTGACCAAAACAAACAGCAAGGTTGGTAGAAATAAGGGTTCTACCTACACCACCCTTTGTGCTAAAGATTGATATAATCTGTGCCATTTTATTCTATATTATAACTAATTGGGATATTTATCCTGAGTTCCTTTTCTTCAATTCCTGGTGGGAAGGCAGGAAAGGGCGCAATACGATTTATAATTCTGATTGCATTCTCATCGAGTATGCGCGAACCCGATGATTGCTTAATTGCAACCTCCTTGAGTTCGCCTGTTGAAGCAAGATAAAGAGATAGCCTTACCGTACCCTCCAATTCTTGCTCATACGCCTCGTCTGGATAAACAAAATTATTCTGTATTTGACTAATAATCATACGGGTATAAGTAGCTACTGCTGGCTTCCTTATATCAGGATAGGTCCTCTCTGTCTTAACCAGCCTCATATCCCCGCGCTCTTCCTCCTCGGTGGATATTGCTGCCTCTGGAAATGCCCCAATATCCTCAAGAATAGTAGGAGTAAGAGTAATTACCAATTCAGTATCTCCCAATTCTCCTCTTCCGCCTCCGGCTTTAGACTTCTTGCTTCTAAAAAATAGCCCTAAGATAGGGATATCGCCTAACCAAGGGAGCTTTCGTACTTCTTCCTCGGTCTTCTGTTTAATCAATCCGCTGATTGCTAAGGTCTGACCATTGCCAAGCAATACTTCTGTAGAAGTATTGCGTTTAATCAATGGATAAGCCAAGGCAGTAATTACGGTTGTTGAGCTGGTTGCTGTTGAGCTCTCTGAACCCAACGTCTCTGCCTCAGTAAGCTCGCTTACCTCAACATTCAAAGAGACCTGAATCCGGTCCTCTGAAGCAACCCTTGGCCTAATATTTAATTTAATCCCGTATTCCTTATACTCTATATCAGTGCCCTCTTCCCCTAGCGAACCAAAGGAAGTGGTCATAATCGGCTTCTCGCCTCCTACCAAAAGCTCTGCTTCTTTTCCGCTTTGACAAACAAGACGAGGCCGAGAGAGAATGCGCGCCTTACCCTCTTGTATTAAAAAGTCTAATGTGGCTACCAGGTCTTGTCGCGACCACTTCATAAGATGAAATAGCGCATCTGGTATATCAGTCACCTTATTCCCATACCTGCCTGATGGCTCAGCAAGCGCAACCACGCCTTGATGGCTAAATCCTAAATCCTCAGTTGCGTCCCTACTAAGCTCTAAAATCTGTACTTCAATTTCAATACTTGCTGTTTCTTCCTCTAATGTAATTAGGTTGGTGACCTTCTCATTAAGCTCACCTAAGGCAGTATCAATGCGCTCCATATCCTCTTCTGTTTTTATCTTTCCTAAAAGTAAAACCTTACCCTCACTATCAGCACGACGGGTATAAACACCGGGCAGATTCAGCTCTTTAAGTAGCCTATCAATACGCTGCTTAACCGCACCCATATCTTCCAGAAAAACCTGCAGCTGTAAGGCGTGCTGACCAAGGCTATCCCACCAAATTAAATTAGTTGTGCCTGCGTCCTTAGCTATAACCACCATTTCGTCTTTGCTGGTTGAGGTAACATCAGCAACATCAGGGTTGCTAATCGCAACCCGGGTGGGATTATTAACACTAATTACCTTAATTTCTCTGACATATAGAGTAACCAACTCGCCTTCCTTATATGTCTCCTGGGCTGAGCAATGGTTATAACCAACAAGAATAATAAAGAATAGCAAAAATATAGTCCTTAAAATTTCTCTCATTACTACTCTCCTTGGGATAGCGGCATCACTTCTCTGCGCAGTCCTCGGTATATCTCAACCGTTGTTGTCGGTGGACCTTCGAATTCCTGACGATGCTCTTGGACTATCTGAGAAGGATACAAATATTTAAATAAGGTATCCCAATCTGCTGGTTTAACTAATTCCTGCTGGATGTCATCAGATGAGCGTAAAACCAGCTTAATCTTGCCTTGGTCCTGAACAAAGGCAAGTAAAATCGCTTCCTGTGGCTTGAGCGCCAAAGTAACAGGCATAGAGCCACTACTGCCTGTACGTGGTGCTGTAGTCCTGGGACCTCTTTTTTCTGAACTCTCATCTGAATAAGAAGTCATCTCGCCACCCACTGCTAATACCTCAACGCCCTGAAAAAGCGGTATGACATGGGGCATCTTACTTTCTATCCCTGCCCATTCAACTCCCGCAGGCGGAGAAACTGAGGCAAAGACATCAACAAGATTACCAGCCTTGATTAACCCGCCAACACTAGAAACAGTATCTACCAAGATTGTCACTGCTCTTTTGCCTTGCGGGGTAATCTCTGAGAGTGTCCTACCTACTTTGACCGGAGGAAGCAGCTTTGTCTTAAGTATTTGTTCTCCTGGGGCAATTGGCACAGACGTAATCTGACCGATAACCTCAGCAAGAGAAGTCACTGCTCCTGGCTGAATGTATTTAACCGGTATCTCTTTGATTAAAAGGTCTTCAGGGGTAATTTGGGTTTGGGGAGAAATCTCCTGTTGCGCTAATAATACAAT
>JASFIK010000105.1:0-5027 GCA_050122705.1 Candidatus Omnitrophota bacterium
AAAGCGCATCCTCTTGATGCACATCTCTAACATCTCTGGACATCGCAGCGCTAGTCTGGCCATAGAAAAAGCAATTAAATTTCGATCTCACCAGACAGAAACCCTAACTATTAATTTATTCAATTATGTTCATCCCCAGGGAGAATGGATTGTCAATTTTTTGTATATGCTTATGATTCAGAGGTTTCCCTTTGTCTGGGGACATCTTTATGATAATCCTTATTGGGTAAAAAAAACCAGGCGGATGAAAGCAATGATCCATCGTCAAAATTTACCCAAATTAGAATCACTGTTTAATAATTTTCGTCCTGATTTGGCAGTTTCCACACAGGCCTTTCCTTGTGGAATGGTAGCTGATTACAAACGCATTAAAGGAGTTAATTTTCCATTAATTGCAGTGCTCACTGATTTTGTCCCACACTGGTATTGGATTTACGACACTATTGATTATTATGTTGCGCCCTCTGAGGAAGTAAAAGAGAAATTAATTACAAAAGGCATAAGCTCTAATCGTATAAAAGCCTTGGGGATACCCTTTGACCCCAAGTTTAACATTAATTTAAATAAAACCGAGTTAAGAAAAAAACTTAATCTAAACGAGAAACTATTTACCGTCCTGATTATGGGTGGTGGGCAGGGATTGGGACCGATTAAGGAGGTAATCAAGGAGATCGATAATTTAGAATTTCCCTTGCAGGCAATTGTTGTTTGTGGCAGCAACCGGCGAATTTATGGTTGGCTAAAGAAAAGGCTAAAATACTATAAAAAAGATATCCATTTATTAGGTTATGCTCAGAATATTGAGGAATTGATGTCAGTGGCGGATATCATCATTACCAAGCCAGGAGGGATAACCTGTGCCGAGGCATTGAGCAAGGGATTGCCAATACTGGTTATTGCACCCATTCCCGGACAGGAAGCAAATAACACAGATTATCTAACTAAGCAGGGCGCTGCGATAGAGGTTAAGACACCCAGAGACCTAATTGATATTATTGGTGATTTATACCGCAAACCAAATAAATTAAAAAATTTATCCGAAGCATGCTTACGAATAGCTAAGCCAAATGCGGCAGGAGATATTGCCGAACTGCTTTTAAATTTATGATTTATTATCTGATTTATAAAATAGGTGTATTTGTCGCTATCCATCTACCCCGGAGGTGGGCTTATCGAGTTGCCATATTCGTATCAGATTTGCATTATCTTTTTGCCTATAAAGACCGCGCTAATGTAGCTGCCAATCTTAAGGCAATATTCCCCGAAAAAAAGTACTCCGAAATTAAGAAAATAAGGCTGGCGATGGCCAGGAATTTTGCTAAATATCTTACTGATTTTTTTCGCTTTTCCTTACTAAATAATGAAAATATAAAAAGATTGGCTGCTGTGGAAGGATTGCATTATTTTGATGAAGCTTTGGCTAAAGGGAACGGGGTTATCGCGCTTACTGCCCATATAGGGAATTGGGAGTTGGCGGGAGTAACGGTTACACTTTTGGGCTATCCGGTATGGGCGGTTGCTCTTCCGCACCGCCATAAAAGCGTGGATAATTTCTTTAACCAGCAGAGAGAAAGAAATGGAATGGGGGTAATCCCCTTAGGTCGGGCAGCTTATCATTGTCTTAAGCTATTGCGTGAAAACAAGATTATTGCTTTGGCAGGGGATCGGGTTTTTAATACTACCGGAATACGCGTAGATTTCTTTGGACTGCCCACTTATTTACCCCAAGGCCCAGCTGCCTTCAGTCTTAAGACCGGCGCGCCGATAATTCCTGGTTTTATGATTCGTAATCCCGATGATACATTCAAGCTGATATTTGAAAAGCCGATAGAATTCCAACCTTGTGGTGATAAAGCCAAAGACAAAATCGAACTTACATCTAAATGTAGGTCAAAAATTGAGGATTACATCAGGCGCTATCCTGAACAGTGGTTTATGTTTCGTAAGTTTTGGATTGAAAAGTAATGAAGGTCTGCATAATTATACCTACTTATAATGAATCTTTGGCTATTGGCGGTCTAGTTAGACAGATTCACAAACATGGCTGGGATGTTCTAGTGGTTGATGATGGCTCAAGCGATGCTACTGCACAAATCAGTCAAGACAATGGAGCAATTGTGCTAAGGAACCAGGAAAATCAGGGCAAGGGTTTTTCCCTGATTCGCGGTTTAAAATACGTACTGGACAAAAATTTTGATGCAGCAATAACAATGGATGGGGATGGGCAGCATAGCCCGGAAGACATCCTTCGCTTTATCAACGAGGCGCAAGTCTCTCAGGCAGGTATAATTATTGGCAACCGAATGCAGAGCACCGATAAGATGCCGGCGATTCGAGTGTTGACTAATAAATTCATGTCTTGGTTTATTTCTCGTTTGATTAGACAAAGCATACCAGATACCCAGTGCGGATTTCGTTTAATCAAAAAGGAATTATTGGCAAGGCTTAAATTTACTACTCACCGTTTTGAAACCGAATCAGAGATATTATTTCAGGCAAGTAATTTGGGTTATCATATCCAGTCCGTACCGATTAAGACGATTTATCAAAAAGAGAAAAGTCAGATTAATCCATTTATTGATACGATTAGATTCTTCAGTTTTATTTGGCGCCAGATATGGACTACACCCTCCTAAGAAAGAGAATGGTCGAGGAGCAACTTATTCCCCGAGGAATAAAAAATTCTCGGGTGATTGATGCCTTTCTTAAGGTAGAGCGCCATAAATTTATTCCCGAAGGATTAAAGAACTGCGCCTATGCAGATTATCCAGTTCCGATTGGAGAAAAGCAAACCATATCCCAGCCCTACATTGTTGCTTTGATGACTGAGTGTTTAGATTTATCTGGCAATGAGCGGGTTTTGGAAATCGGTACTGGCTCAGGTTATCAGTCAGCAATCCTGGCAGAATTATCCAGTCAGGTATATAGCATAGAGAGATTCCCTGCATTGGCAAAAAGGGCAGAGACTGTATTGAACGAGGAGTTAGGCTACATTAATATTAAAATCAAGGTAGGGGATGGGACTCTCGGATGGCCTGAGGAAGCGCCTTTTGCGCGGATTATGGTTACTGCGGCAACGCCCAAAATTCCCTTACCCTTAACTGAGCAATTAGAGGAAGGCGGAAAAATGGTCCTGCCGTTAGGAGAGACATTTAGTCAGGTCTTGACCATAATTCAAAAACATAACAATAAACTTAAGACAGAATCAATTTGTGATTGTGTGTTTGTGCCTTTAGTTGGCGAATATGGCTATAAAGAGTAAAATTATTACTTTCTTAGCGGCTTTTTTTTCTGAAGAGATGGCAACAATATTTATTGCTGCGCTTCCCATACTTGAATTAAGGGCAGCTATTCCAGTTGGTATAATTAAATTCAATTTGCACTTTATAATGGTTTTTCTGCTTTCGGTTTTTGGCAACCTCTTACCGGTGATACCCTTACTTTTGTTTTTGAAATATTTCTTCCACAAATTACAATATACAAAATTTATCGGAGGTTTTTTTAGGTGGTGGTTTGCAAGCGTCCAAAGGCGTTCGGGGATTATAGAAAAATGGGGTTTTTGGGGATTGGTCTGTTTTGTTTCCATTCCCTTGCCGGTTACCGGTGCTTGGACAGGAACTGCTGCAGCAACTCTTTTTGAGATAAACACTAAAAAAGCATTTTTGGCAATTTCTATCGGTGTGATTATCGCAGGTATAATTATGACTATTTTAAGCTTAGTCGCGAGGGGACTAATCCAGCAATGGTTCACCTTTATATAGGAAGGGGAAAAGGCAAGACTACCGCTGCTTTAGGTTTAGCAATCAGGGCAGCAGGTGCTGGTCTTAAGGTATATATCGGCCAGTTTATTAAAAGCGGTTATTATAATGAAATAAGGGTACTTAAGAAAATACCCAATATTAAGATCGAGCAATACGGAAGAGGCTGTTTTATTCCTGAGCATAAACCCAGCAGGAGGGATGTCCGGCTGGCAGCCACAGGCCTTGAACGGGCGCGAAGGATCCTGGCCAAAAGAAAATACAATCTGGTAATACTCGATGAAATTAATGTTGCATTGCATTTACGACTGTTAAAGCTTCAGGATGTGCTTAGGTTAGTTAAACAGGCTCAACAAGACACTGAATTAATCCTTACCGGCCGGTATGCGCCCTTAGAGTTAATCCGGATTGCCGATTTAGTCAGTGAGATAAGAGATATTAAGCACTATCATAAAAAGGGAATAACAGCAAGAAAGGGAATCGAGTATTAAAATACCCTTGACCTACAGGGTAATAATGCTATAATAACACCACTGCTCTTTTAAATTACAAAATTATATAAGCCAAGGGAAGTCTGTGACCCTAAGAGGAAGTCAGACACAGTCCCGCTGCTGTAAGGGAGAACGAAAGCCACTAAGATTGCCACTATCTCCCATCACTTTCAAACGAGCAACGCCTATATTGAGAGTGCTGGGGATGGGAAGGCGTGGTAAGTAGATTGATTCCTGAGTCAGAAGACCTGCTTATATACAATTTGTCCTGAAAGAATCTGGTGCGCGGACAAGCCAGAGGGGCCAAGCTAAAACAGGGTACAACCCCGAATGTGGCGCTTAAAAAAAGCGTTATTTTCGGGGTTTTTTATTGTCCGGGAAAGGAACAGGAAATGTACCGTATAAGGTTTACTTCATTTGTTTTTGTGGCGGCGCTACTAATTACAGTTAATGTGTTTGCACAATCTAATTCAGGTGAAATTGCTCTAGAAAGGATTGTGGTTACGCCAATTCGCCATGCTCAAGAAGTACAAAAGATCTGTGCGCCAGTCAGCGTGATAACCAAACAGGATATCGAAAACTCTAACGCGCACACTATTACAGATATTTTAAAGACACAACCCGGTTTGGTGGTACGGGATTATTACGGAAACGGAGTCAAGGTATCCGTAGATTTAAGGGGTTTTGGCGAGACCGCAGGAAGTAATACATTGGTTCTAGTCGACGGCAGAAGAATCAATGAGATTGATTTAAGCGGAGTGGATTGGACACAAGTTCC
>JASFIK010000106.1:0-5007 GCA_050122705.1 Candidatus Omnitrophota bacterium
AATTGAGGACGTGTTTACCATTGAGGGTAGGGGTACTGTGGGAACCGGCAGGGTTGAGCGCGGCAGCATTAAACTTAATGCCGATGTAGATATTGTTGGTTTACGCCCGGAACCGAGAAAGAGTGTTATTACCGGTATTGAAATGTTTAGAAAAACCCTTGATGAAGCGCAAGCAGGTGATAATGTGGGACTGCTTTTTAGAGGGGTAGACAAGAAGGATCTTGAGCGCGGTATGGTTATTGCTGCTCCGAAATCAATCACTCCCCATACTAAGTTTAAGGCCCAGGTATACGTATTAACCAAAGAAGAGGGAGGAAGACATACGCCTTTCTTTAGCGGCTATCGCCCACAATTTTACTTTCGTACCACTGATGTTACTGGAACAGCAAAATTGCCACAGGGCGTGGAAATGGTTATGCCAGGCGATAATGCCAACTTAGAAATAGAACTGATTGTGCCGGTTGCGCTGGAAAAGGAATCACGCTTTGCTATCCGTGAGGGTGGACATACGGTTGGCGCAGGCGTAGTTTCAGAGGTAATTGCTTAAGGACTTTCGGGCTGCCTATATTTAGAGTTAGGTATAATGGAAAAGATACGCATAAAATTAAAAGCCTATGATCATCGTCTGCTTGATCAAGCCGTAGGGGATATAGTCCAAACCGTCAAGCGAACAGGTGCGGTTTTACATGGACCAATTCCCCTGCCTACCAAAAGAGAGGTTTATACGGTTTTGCGCTCACCGGTGATTGATAAGAAGTCGCGTGAGCAATTTTCCCTATCGATTCATAAAAGATTGATGGAGATAATGGAGCCTAACTCTAAGACAGTCGATGCTTTAAGAAAATTGAATTTGCCTGCAGGTGTAGACGTAGAAATCAAGTAGGCATATAGATTAGAAAAGTTAGTATGATCAAATTACAAGGTAAGAAAATAGGCATGACCCATGTTTTTACCGAACAAGGTAAGAGGCATGTGGTTACGGTTATTGAAACAGAGCCGTTGGCTGACACGAAGCCCGATGTTGAGCTGTTTAAGCCAGGGGATTTTGTAGATGTTACCGGGATTTCTAAAGGCAAGGGCTTTCAAGGGGGCATGAAGCGCTGGAATTGGAGCGGAACTCCCCAGACCCATGGTTCAATGTCGCATCGTCGAGCTGGTTCAATTGGCTCAAGTGCAACCCCCAGCCGCGTCTTAAAAGGAAAGCACATGCCTGGCCATATGGGAAACCACAAGGTCACTATCCAGAATTTAAGGGTAATTAAGCTGGATAAAGAAAATGCCTTACTGGTGATAAGGGGCGCTGTACCAGGGCCAGTCAACAGTGAGTTAATTATTAAGCAGGCAGCCAAGAAAAAAGAGTTTTATGCCAAGAGAGAAGCAGCAGTAAAAGAGGGAACAGAGGCTAAAAAGGAAGCAGCGCCTAAAAAAGAACCAGAGCATAAGAAAGAGGCAGAACCCAAAAAAGAACCTGAGGCTAAGAAGGAAGCAGAAACCAAAAAAGAACCCCAGGCAAAAAAGGCAGAACCTAAAAAAGACCAAGCAGCCAAGAAGGAAACCGAAGCCAAAAAGGCAGCAGAGCCAAAAAAGGAAAAAGAGACTAAAGAAAAATCTAAATAAATGAAAAAGGTTACTTTACCTATATATAGTCAACAAGGCAAGGAATTAGAAAAGATTGAGTTAGACGCAGCGGTTTTTGATGGTCAGGTCAACGAGGGGGTGCTTTATCAGGCAATTTTAATGTATCGGGCAAACCAGCGTAAGGGACTTGCCTCAACCAAAACTCGAGGCGAGGTTTCTGGCGGAGGTAGAAAACCCTGGCGTCAGAAAGGAACCGGCCGTGCCCGGGTAGGGTCATCCAGGAATCCACTATGGAGAAAGGGCGGGGTAGTATTTGGCCCTCATACCGAGCAGGTATTTGGGTTTAGCCTGCCTAAGCGAATAAAGCTTGCTGCTTTGAAATCAAGCCTCAATGCCAAGCTAAACGAAAATAAATTGTTAATCTTGGATGATTTAAAGATTGATTCTGCTAAAACAAAAGAGGCGGTCAAGGTATTGGCTGACCTAAAATTGAATAATAAGTCCCGCAGCTCGGCAAAGGGTAAGGATAAATCAAAGAAAGCCAATGATTTTAAAAAAAGCAAAAAGGAAAGTACGCTTTTAATATTAGCAGATATCAATCCTAATTTAAAACGCAGCTTCCAAAACATCGCATATCTGGATATGGTTAAGGCAGCTAACGCAAATGCCTGGGATGTCTTAAGAGTAAATCGGTTAATCGTTACTACGAGCGGGATTAAGGCTTTAGTTAATAGAATAAAAAATATTTGATGAAACCAGCATATTCAATCATAAAGGCTTTATTAAGAACCGAAAAATCTACACAACAGGAGCCATATAGAAAGTACCTGTTTTTAGTAGATAAGCAGTCTAAGCGATTAGAGATTAAGCGAGCAGTGCAGGAGATTTATAAGGTAAAGGTTGATAAGGTTAATACGCTTATTGCCCCCGGTAAGCTAAGAAGGGTTAGGTATCAACAAGGACCCACGCCAGATTATAAAAAGGCAGTTGTTACTCTTTCCGAGGGCCAGAAGATAGAGGTTAGTTAATGGGAATTAAAAAGTACAAACCAACAACTGCATCCCTGAGATGGACTAAGCTATCAGACTTTGCTGAAATTACTAAGCAAAAACCAGAAAAGTCATTGCTTAAGCCGATTAAAAAAACTGGAGGCAGGAATGTTTACGGACGCCTGACCGTCCGCCACCGCGGGGGCGGGCATAAGCGCTTATATCGAATTATTGATTTTAAACGCGATAAATTTGATGTTCCTGGTAAAGTGGTTACGATTGAATATGATCCTAATCGCTCAGCCCGAATTGCCCTGATTGAGTATTCGGATAAAGAAAGAAGGTATATCTTGGCTCCTTTAGGATTGAATGTGGGGGATGAGATAATTTCTTCGCGCAGCCAAGAAGCGGATATAAAGACAGGAAATTTCTTGCCTTTGGGCTATATACCGCAAGGCATGATGATTCACAACATTGAGCTGGCACGCGGTAAGGGCGGGCAGATTGTACGCAGCGCCGGAACATATGCCCAGGTAGTTGCTCGCGAAGATAGATTTGTCCATGTCAGGCTACCCTCAGGAGAGATAAGATTAATCGCCTCTGATTGTATGGCAACTATTGGACAGGTAGGCAATATTGAGCATGGGGATTTATCTTATGGTAAGGCTGGGCGTATGCGCTGGTTGGGAATCCGGCCGACAGTAAGGGGGTTAGCAATGAATCCAGTTGACCATCCCCACGGCGGAGGGGAGGGTAAATCAGGCCAAGGCAATCCCCATCCGGTTTCTCCTAAGGGCATGCCCACAAAAGGCTATAAGACACGTAAGCGTCAAAAATATTCTAATAAATTCATTATACGGAGGCGTAGATAATATGCCGCGCTCACTAAAAAAAGGGCCATTTGTCGATGAGAAACTGGTAAAGAAGATTGAGCATTCGCGACGTGCGGGCTCTCGGCAGGCAATAAAAACCTGGTCTCGGCGCTCAACAATAACTCCTGATTTTGTCGGTTTGACATTTGCCGTACATGATGGGCACAAACATGTCCCAGTTTTTATTACTGAGAATATGGTTGGGCATAAATTAGGCGAGTTTGCTCCTACCCGGATATTCAGGAAGCACAGCGGGGTAAAGGCAAAGAAGGCCCCAGAGTTGACATAAGTAAGGACATCCCTACCGCTTTGCTTCGCAAAAGCAAATCAGTAGGGGCTTGTTAAAAATGATTGTAAAAGCAGAAGGCAAATTCTTAAGAATATCACCGACTAAGGTAAGAAGGGTGATTAATCTATTACGCGGAAAAGACGCTCTATTTGCCCGCTCAATTCTTTTGAATTTAAGGGTCAGGTCAGGGGACCACTTAAAAAAGATTCTTGATTCTGCCATTGCCAATGCAAAGGTCAAAGGGTTTGGTGTTGAGCAGCTGTATATATCTAAGATTATCTGTGACGGTGGACCAACCTGGAAAAGGTATAAGGCAACCGCCTTCGGTAGAGCGACGCTTATACGCCGAAGGACAGCACACATTAGAATAGAATTGGAGTTAAAAACATAATGGGACAAAAAGTACACCCCCTAGTTCAGCGTATCGGAATTATTAAAAATTGGAATAGCCGATGGTTTACTGCCTCAAAGGATTATTCCAAATTCATTCTGGAAGACTTCAAAATGCGTAAATTTATTAGAGAGCGTTTAAAGATGGCTGCAGTAAGCAATATTATTATTGAACGCTTATCCGAAAGGATTAGGGTGAGGATTTTAACTGCCCGCCCAGGAATTATTATTGGACGACACGGTGCGGATATTGAGCGCTTAAGAGAAGACCTCAATAATTTGGTTAAAAAAGAGATTTCCATTGATATTGAGGAGGTAAAACAACCCTCTCAGGATGCGCAGTTAGTAGCTCAGAATGTCGCCTTTCAATTAGAAAAAAGAGTGGCTTTTCGCAGGGCGATAAAAAGGGCAATTGAGCAATCAACTGCAGCTGGGGTTTTAGGCATAAAAATTTCCGTTGCCGGTCGACTTGGGGGAGCAGAGATGTCGCGGCGCGAGACTTATAAAGAAGGTAAAATTCCGTTGGCTACCTTGCGCGCAGACATTGATTACGGATTTGCCGAGGCACACACCACTTATGGATTAATCGGGGTAAAGGTGTGGATTTATAAGGGTGAAGTGCTTCATACTAAAGGCCAGCAGTTAGACAGCCAACCACAGTACCAGGGCCCAAAGGAGAAAAGTAAATAATGCCATTAATGCCGAAACGCGTAAAATACCGGAAGACTCAGCGAGGCAGTAGAAAGGGCTTAGCAGTCAGGGGTTCCACTTTAAGTTTTGGAGAATTTGGACTAAAATCCTTAGGGAATTGCTGGCTGAAGAATACCCAGATAGAAGCAGTGCGCGTTGTTTTGGCCCGTCAATTACGTCGGGGCGGTAAGTTATGGGT
>JASFIK010000107.1:0-5004 GCA_050122705.1 Candidatus Omnitrophota bacterium
TGAGAACTTAGATAAGCTACCCTTTCCAGCTAGAGAGTTAATTGATTTAAAAAGATATTGCCCAAGCATTGGTTTTTATAAACGACTCCCAAACGCGACAATAGTGGGTAGCCGAGGTTGTAATTATAACTGCCTGTTTTGTCATACCCAGACCATGGGTCGCAAAGTCAGATACAGAAGTGCAGAGAATATAATTAATGAGATAAAAGAGGTTATAAGAGAATACAAAGTAAGAGATATTTTGTTCTGGGATAATAACCTAACAGGAGATAAAGAAAGAATTTTCAAGCTCTGCCAAGAGATTCTCAAGCAACATATTAAGATTAGCTGGTCAGGAAATACCCGAGCAGATACAGTGGATGAGGGAACTCTGAAGATGATGAAAAAGGCAGGGTGTCGAAGGCTGCTTTTGGGCGTTGAATCTGGAGTGCAGAAGAATCTCAACATGTTAAGAAAAGGAGAAACTCTAGAACAGATTGAACAAGCTGTAAAATTATGCAAAAGAATAGGCATAGAGATATTCGCAACTTTTATGTTTGCGATTCCCGGAGAAACCTATGAGCAAGGTTTACTGACCATTAAATTTGCTTGTAGATTAAATCCCGAATATGCCAAATTCTTTACCTTGGCATGTCATCCTGGGACAGACTTATATCAGAATATTATAAAATATGGGACCTTGGTTTCTTTTACTGCTGGACAATCTCATCAAAATGCTGGATTTATTCCTTATACAATGAAAAGAGAAGAAGTAAAAAAATTATTAAATATGGCTTATAGAAGGTTTTATTTAAGGGTCGGATATATTCTCATGAAAATTTTAAAGATAAGAAGTTTCGAAGATTTGCGGCAAGACATAAGAGGTTTTTGGGCATTTATAAACACTCCCCAGTGCACAAATTAAAAAAGTAGATAGATGACTAAAAGAGCATTATTGATTAATCCTCCGACTGGGTTTTACATTAGAGAGGATAGATGCCAATGTGAAATTAGTAAAATAAGACCAGTAGCTATGCGTCCCCCTATAGACTTACTCTATATGGCAGCTACTTTGGAGCAGGTAGGAGTTAAATGTAAAATAAAAGACTATCCTATAGAGAAGCAGGGCTGGGGCGCACTGAAGAGAGATATTGCGGAATTACAGCCTGGCTTTGTCTTTATTAGCACAACCACCCCTTCATTTAATCAAGATATGCGGGTCTGCGATATTATTAAGAATTTTGATTCCCGAATTTTAACCATTGCCAAAGGTCCCCATCTTTCTGTTTTAGACGATGAGGTAATGAAGAAATATAGAAATTTGGATATTGCTATACGCGGGGAATGCGAGTTGAGCGCTCAGGAGATAGTAACTAATCATGACCTCTATAAGGTAAGAGGTATTACTTTTCGAGATGGAAGAGTAATAGCGAGAACTGAAAATAGATTGTTTTTGGAAGATTTAGACTCTTTGCCTTTTCCGGCACGCCATTTACTCAACAACCGTTTGTATATTAGGCCAGATACTGGTCAGCCCCAAACAACCATCATAACAAACAGAGGCTGTAATCGAGAATGTATTTATTGCTTGGCAAAAATAGCTTCGGGTACAAAATTGCGCTTTCGTTCTCCAGAAAATATTATTGATGAAATAAAGGAATGTATTGATAAATACAATATTAATAATTTTCTTCTCAGGGGAGAGTCTTTTACCATAGATAAGCAGTGGGCAATCGAGGTTTGTCGGCAAATAATTTCTCAGGGGCTAAGGATAAACTGGTGCTGTAGCAGTTCAGTAGATACGATTGATGAAGAATTATTAAAATGGATGAAGAAATCAGGTTGTTGGCTTATTGGTTTTGGGATAGAAAGCGGTAGTCAGGAGATGCTAAACAGAATGAAGAAATTCACTACGCTTGAGCAGGCAAGAGAAGCAGTCAGGTTATGCAAAAAAATTAAAATCAAAACCTCTTTATATTTTTTACTTGGTTTACCTTGGGAAACAGAAGAAACATTTGAATTAAACCGCAAATTTGCCTTGGAATTAGATGGAGATTTTATTCTGGTGATATTCCCTTATCCATTCCCAGGCACAGAGTATTTTAATATAGTTCAATGCTCGGGCCTATTAAAACAAGGCAGTTTTCCAGCTGATTCATATGCACAACCAGTAGTCTCTACCAGGCAGCTTTCAATAAAAAGGTTATTGGTCATGAAGCGAAGATTATTGATGAATTTTTACATACGGCCGAAGTATATTATAAGGACATTATTGCACAATAATTCCCTAAAAACGGCTATAAATTACACACGATATGGCTTGCTCCAATTAGCCGATTTATTAAAGGAATAATAAAAAACAGTTATGAAAAACAACTTTTTCAAAAAAAGGTATCACTTTATTATTTTATTTTTACTTATACTGTTTTATGGAATAAATAATTATATTTGGCTTACAATGCATGAACTGCCATCTTATGGTGATGAAGCCTATCATTTGATAAGAAGCCTTGATTACTTAGATATATTGAAGCATCCTCATAAAGGAATACCTTTTGCCTTGCTAGGAGTTGATAATCTGCGCCCACCATTTTTTCATCTCTTTATGGCTTTTGCTAATATTATATGGGGTAAAACCAGATTAGTTTCTATAATGAGTAATATATTTTTTGCTGCGGTATTATTTTTTTCTATTTACTATATAGGAAAAAAAATTAAGGATAGGAATACTGGACTTTTAGCCGCCTTTACCACAGCCATGTATCCTTATGTATTTGGGCTCTCGAGGATGTCTTTGCCTAATTTCACTTCATCTGCCTTTGTTTGTTTGAGTTTATGCTGCCTACTTTACACCGATAGGTTTAAGCGAATTGTACCTTCCATATTATTTGGATTGTTCCTTGGCTTTGGGCTGTTGACTAGGTTAACTTTTGTTTTCTTTGTTATTGGCCCTACAATTACCGTAGTTATAACTGCACTTATTGAGAAGCAAACGGTTGCCATTAGAAAGAGGATTATATTAAATATATGCTTAGCAATAGTTATTGCAACTGCACTGGGGGGTATCTGGTATTTTCCTAGATTAGCTAAACTGATAAGGCATTATATAGGACAGGGCTTTGCCTATAGTCTTCCTATCTGTCCAGAAATATTTTCTTTCTCTTGGCTTACTTTCTATTTTCGTTCATTACTTGACGGACAGCTTTCTCCTTTCTTCGTTATTCTTTTTTTTACTGGCTTGCTCGGGATTCTGAAAAGTAAAGAGAAAATCAATCCGGTTATTTTCTCCTGGATTATCGTAACTTATATTATTTTTACGTTAATTACTACCAAAATGGCTAAATATACTTCAGAATATTTAGCTGCCTTCGCGATTATTACTGCCTTAGGAATATCGAGATATCAAACAAAATGGCTTAGAGTGATCTTAATTTACTTAATCATTTTGGGTGGTTTGTTACAGTACTTTGTTATTTCATATACAAATCCCGCCTTGACGAATATCCGCATCAGCTTATCAAATGGAGAGATGAAAAATAATTTAAGGTCACCTTCATACCTGGATCCGATAACTGAAGTATTTTTTCATTATCCAAGAAGAGGAGACTGGAAACTCGAAGAAGTTATTTCTCTGATAAGAAAAGAGGGCTCAAGCGGTAAAGATATTACTATCGGCGTTACTGATGCATGTATAGAAATAAAAACAGATTGGTTTGACCCATCTAAATTGTCGATTTATTGGCATGATAATTTTATAATTTCTAACCTAGACACAATTAATTATTATCTTAAGCTAAAGGGAATAGATTATACCATTTTAAGCCTGAGTAGAACGCAGGAAAACTGGAAGCAGTTTCCTTTTCTCGATTTTATTATTAGCGTAGAACCGATAGAAAATTTTGCTTTTGCAATATCAAGTCAGTATAGACTCATTTTACAAACCAAAGTTTCAGACGGGAGTTTAGTATACGTATCGAAAAGGTTTGATTCCGGGTAATTTTTTAAATATTAGATGTTAAAACACAGCCTAGAATTAACCACCAAATTAGGGTAACTTCGGGCAGGAAGAAGGTGAAGTCAATAAGGTTATGAATGAGAAATACAGCATTTGCGGTGATTAAGGCAAGCATTAATTTACTATCAGAGGAGTTTTTAATGTTTCTAATCGCAGATTTAAATACAGCAATAACCAGCCACAAAAAAGACACTATCCCCAGGATTCCCGCTTCGGCCCAGATCTGCAGGTAAGAGTTGTGTTCATAACGGGCAGAAACAAGGTTAAAATTGCCTAAACCCACTCCTGTCCAAGGAACGAATCTAATTATCTTTAAGGTATCTCTCCAGTAATTCAACCTCATGAGCAAAGAAAAACTGGGTAGGATATGCTGCCTTGTGGCAGACTGCCGTATAATAAAAACTAGAATAATCATAATTAAGAACGCAGAGATAAATAATAGCTTCTTTTTATCGAGCATTTTCTGTTTTCTTTGAAAATCTTTATTTAAGAAGCAATGCAAATAAAAATATATCAGTAAACCCAAAAATATACTAATTAGGGCGCCGAGGGATTTGGTAAGAATAAGCCCTAACCCTGCCGATACAAGAACAAAGAAAAAGGGATTGAAGAAGGTCTTTTTCTGTCTATCGCGAAACGCAAAGCTAAGTGGGATAATCATTGCCAAATAGCCTCCTAAAGTATTGGGAGTAATAAAGGGAAAATACACCCGCTGGCGCTGAATATAATCCAGGGCAAAAGATGAAGAGATTTTGTTTTTTGCTAAATAATCCAAAATATGGCGAAATCCAAAGAAATATTGATAGATTGCCAAGAGGCTGATGATAAAACCCGCCAGGATTATTGCCTTGATTAGTCGGCTTTTTTCTTTATAAGTTAAAGAGATAGTAGTAAGAAACAACAATATTCCGCTTATATATTTAGATAATTCTTTTAAACTATTTACCCTATCGATAGAAAAGGAAATTGAGATAGTTAATGCCAAGAGGAATAAAAGAAGAGGAGTTGTC
>JASFIK010000108.1:0-5000 GCA_050122705.1 Candidatus Omnitrophota bacterium
CGCGCCAATTATTCCGATTACTTCATTTCCTGCTTGTTTAAATGCGCGCGATACAGGAAGGATTTCTGCAATGCCCACCCCGCCGCCAATACAGATTACCCGGCCAAATTTTTTAATCTCCGTAGGATGGCCCAAAGGGCCGAGTATATGCTCAATTGAATCTTGGATATTGCGGGAGGCTAACTGACTGGTAGAAAATCCTACCTCTTGAAAGATAAGGGTGATTGTGCCTTTTTGCTTATCCCAATCGGCTAAGGTTAAGGGAATCCGCTCGCCACTGGGATTATTGATTACTACTACAAACTGGCCGGCACTCGCTTTTTGTGCAATAATTGGTGCCTCAATCTCTAATTGAGTGACCTGACTGGCTAATTTTTGCTTATTAATTATTTTAAACATCTGTGTATATTTTTATCTGGGCATTAAATCTTTCTGCCAGCTCATCTACCTTATCTTTTCCCAAGACAAAAATACTGGTTGCTAAGGCATCTGTGGTCAGGCAATCATCAGCAATCACAGTTACTGAGGCAAGATTAGAATCTGCTGGCCGGCCGGTCTTGGGATTTAAAATATGACAGTAGCGCACATTATCAACCCAAAAATATTGCTCATAGTTACCCGAGGTTGCTACTGCCTTATCCTTAAGTTTTAGATTTTCTGCAGAGATTAATTGCTCATTAGTACGCACTGCTACCTGCCAGGGAAGCCCGAATTTATTTCCCAAGCAATATATGTCACCGCCTGCATTTAAAAGCGCGCTTTCTATTCCCGCAGACCTTAATTTTTCTACTGCGCAATCTATGGCAAAGCCTTTAGCAATTGCTGCTAAATCAATCTTCATGCCCGCTATTTTAAATTCAATAATATTACCATCAATTTTTATTTTGTCAAACCCAATCAAGGCTAATTTTTCTTTAATCTCAGAATCAGAAGGTATCCGATATTTTTTATTATAAAACCCCCATAATTCAATCAAGGGAGCAGCAGTAATATCAAATGCGCCCTGTGTTGCTTGCCAGAACTCACCTGACTGCTTAATCACTTGTAGGGTCTCTTGACTTACCCTTAACCTTCCCTGCCTGTTTAACCGGGCAATCTCACTATCGTCCTTAAACACACTTAACAGTGATTCAATCCTGTTTATCTCTTTAAAGGCAATAGCCGCTGCCTGCTTATCAGGAGATATTACCTCTATGATTGTTCCCATCATTAACCGGCTATCTTTATATAGAGGGTGTGCTTGTTGACAAGCAGAGCTAAATATAGCCAATGCAACAATGATTGGCAGGTACTTTTTCATTTTTTTATTGTCTTTAAGAACTTATCGAGTGGCAGTGTGTTTAGCAGGTCTGTCTCTTCCAGCCATGCTCTCCTGGCCACAGAAACACCTAACTTCATTACCGCCAACCCATCAGTAGAATGTGCGTCTGAACCAATGGCTAATTTCACTCCTGCTGCTCTGGCATAGCGGGAATTGATATCATTTAAATCTAGTCTTGATGGAAAGGCATTTATCTCCAGGGCAGTGTTAGTTTGCCGACAGGTCTTAAACACCTGTTCAAAGTCCAGCTCGTAAGCATCGCGCACTCCCCACAGTCTTCCCGTCGGGTGCGCAATAATGTTTGTATAACGATTCTGGCAGGCTCTCACTAATCTCTGGGTAAGTTTGGTCTTAGATTGTTTGAAGCCAGAGTGAATTGCAGCTACCACCAAATCAAATTCACGCAGCACATTATCCGGATAATCCAGTCTTCCCTCTGAGTCTATGTCCACCTCAGTAGCATAAAGCACACAAAAACCCTTAATCTTTTTGTTTATTCGCTCAATCTCTTTTCGCTTTTTCTTTAACTCTAAGCGGCTTAACCCTCCGGCTATCTTGAGGCTCTGGGAGTGGTCGGTAATCGCAAGGTATGAATAATTTCTCTTTTTTGCTGCCTGAGCCATCTCTTCTATGGAATTGCCTCCGTCAGAGTAATCTGAATGCACATGCAGATCAGCGCGAATCTTGGATATATCAACCAGATTAGGCAATTTATCCTTTTGGGCCAGTTCTATTTCCCCGGCATCTTCTCTTAGCTCCGCAGGTATATAGGACATCTTTAATAATTTAAAAATCTCCTCTTCGGTGCGTCCGGCCAAAGTTCTTTTTCCCGCAAAAACCCCGTATTCATTAATCTTATAGTTCTTTTTTATGGCAATGGTGCGTAGTTTTATATTAAAGTTTTTTGAGCCGGTAAAATATAAGAGTGCTGCCCCAAATGATTTATCGGCAACTACCCGGCAATCAACCTGTGCATCCTGAAGGCTAAGCACTGATGACTTAGTCTTACCTTTAGCCTGAATCTTCTTTACCTGCGGTAATTGGGTAAATTTATCCATCACCTTTCCCGGCTTAGATGATACAATCAGGATATCGATATCCCTGACTGTCTCTTTCTGGCGGCGAAGACTACCAGCAGGGCTAATCTTTTTTACATAGACAAGCTCAGAGAGGGGCTTGATAAATTCATCGGCTAATTGAATCGCCTCTGCCAGATTCATTCGTTCCCTGCCCTTTCTAAGCAGCGATAGACCTTGTTTTATATTATCAATTGTCTTCTCTTTTATCCCAAACAAACCGATTAGCTTATTATTATCAATTGACTTTTCTAAATCGCTGATGCTCTTGATATTTAATTTCTGATATAAAAGTGCGGCTGTCTTTGGCCCTATTGAAGGAATATTAAGCAGGTCTAATAATCCAGGGGGGATGCTTTTTGTTAGCTGTTCATAGAACTTAAGTTTGCCGGTTGAAACTATTTCTTTAATTTTATTGGATAAATCCTTGCCAATTCCCGGGATATCAGTTAACCGGTCCTGATTAATCAACTCTTGGACATCCTCGGTCAGCTCCTGTAAATTCTGGGCTGCCCTCTCATATGCGCGAATGCGGAATGGATTATCCTGCTTAATCTCAAGGATCTTTGCGATCTTGCTAAAGATTTCAGCAATCTTTAAATTCTCCATGGCTTTATCTAAACCTTTTATTTCTACAGCATATTTTACTTCAGAATTTACTCGCGCACGAAACTTTTTGCCGTTGGCTTCGGTTTACAACTTGCTATGAGACGGCTTTCGGGAACCAGAAGCCTTCGCTGCGTCGTAATTCCTCGCCAACGAATGCCTTAAAGTTTCTAATTGTGCGCTTCATAAATTTCTCGTAAATATGCTATATAACACTTATCTGGTTGGAGAGACTTGGTTTTTAGTCTCTCGCTGGGTGTGAAGGCTTGATTCGGAGCGCACGTAGGAAATGCGAGCGGGCACGGCTTGTTTTGGTTTAACTTTCTCCAAGAGGAGCATTTCCTCCGAGCGAAGCTTTTCCTCGCTGGGGAAAAGCGAGCGGTGCGCGAAGAACAAGACCGAATAAACCCAGCGAAATAGAAGTAAAACGGAACAAATTCCGAGCGAAATATAACTCAGTCTACGCGTAAGTTGTAGCTTGATTCGATAGTTTTAACCAGGTCAACCAGTAGGGAATTTGCCGGGACCGGTATACCCAAACCCTGCCCCTGTCGAACAATCACGCCATTAATAAAATCTATCTCAGTGCGCTTTTTCTTTAGCACATCAGCCAGCATTGAGGAGATATTATTTGCCGTTGCAGAACTGACTGCCTCAACCTTGGTCAAGGGGTCATCAAATTGAAGTTTTATTCTCTTTCTTTTGGCTATCCGGGTGGCTTCTGAAACCGCCTGCCTCATAATCGTGCGCGTGCCCTCAAATTCCAATAGCTTCCCATTCCTTAAGCGGGTGATTGCAGTAAGGGCATTTATGCCTACATTGATAATTAACTTTGACCAAAGTACCCCTTTTATATCTCGCGAGAGTCGCGTAGGAATACCCACCTCATTAAATAGCTGACGAATCTCCCGTAATTGAGAAGTCAGCTTTCCATCAAGGCTTCCGATAATTGTCTCGCCAAAACCTGCGTGGCGCAATTTACCCGGCTCAATTAGGTTAGCCCCCTGACTGGTTGCCCCAGCAAACACATTCTGCTGACGCAATAGCTCGCTAATTATCTCAACATTACCAATGCCATTCTGCAAGGTAAGCACTGAGCTCCTTTCATCAATAACCGGTAAGGCATAATTAATTAGCTCCTTGGTATCATATGACTTAACGCAGACAATTAGTAAGTCGCATTTGCCGAGCTGTTGGGGATTAGCAGAAGCCCTAACCCTTCCCTGCCAAGTGCCTGATACCCCGGAAATAGCTATACCGCTCTGATTTAATTTCTCTGAGCGCAAGCGATCTTTATCCAAAAGCCAAATCTCCTGTTTAGATTTTGCCAGATAAGCAGCAAATAGCGAACCGATTGCTCCTGGGCCGGCAATTACTATCTTCATTTTGCCACCTCCGAAACAGCCTTTTCCTGTTTAGGTATCTGTTTATCCAAATGGAACTCTAAGAATGCATCTAAAACCTGATTTAGTTCTTTCTTTATTGCCTGATTCATGCCCAAGCGTAAAACATTGTCAAATTCATTTTTTTCAATATGTAGAATTGAAGCAACTGTACCGCGAAAAACAGTCCTTGATTTAATGTCTTTGCTCAAACAGCGCTCACATAACAGTCCCCCTAACTTTAAGCTGAACCTTGCTTGGGCAATAATTTTATTATTGCAGCTCACGCAAGAATCAAGGTGTGGCTTAAACCCGCAGAAATCCAATACCTTAATCTTAAAAATTATCAAGATTTTATCTAGATCAAAATTATTCTCTAACTGCTGAAGGCAGGCAAGGACAAGCTCAAAAACTCTCTCATTCCTGTCTTCCTGGACCGTAAGGGTATCGACTAACTCAATCAGGGTGAATGCCTTTTTTATTCTCTCCAGATCATTCTTAATCAAACGAAAATCCCTTTTTAAATCACAGGAACTAACCAGATGCAATGTTGATTTAGTCTTGTGGTAAAATATTATCTCATTGAGAGAAAGCCTATCCAGATTGCTGTTAAAT
>JASFIK010000109.1:0-4948 GCA_050122705.1 Candidatus Omnitrophota bacterium
CATGGGAAATACATTCTCCTCCTGCTCAATCTGAAAATCAATAAACACCGCATTGTCAGTTGACAATGCTTTATCAATCGCCGGACGCACCTCTTCTTTTTTAGTTGCCCGCAAACCCACTGCACCGTAACTCTGGGCTAACTTTACAAAATCAGGATTGCAAAGATGGGTATAGGAATATCGCCGCTGGTAAAATAATTCCTGCCACTGCCTAACCATCCCCAGATAACAATTATTAAGAATCGCTACTTTAACATATATTTTATGGTTTACGGCAGTAGCCAATTCCTGAATATTCATCTGGATTGAACCATCGCCAGCTATATCAAAAACTGAAACATCAGGACAACCTACCTTTGCTCCGATCGCGGCAGGGAATCCATAGCCCATGGTTCCTAAGCCACCAGAAGAAAGTAAGGTTCTGGGCCTAGTGTATTTATACCACTGGGCAGACCACATCTGATTCTGGCCTACCTCAGTAGCAATAATTGCCTTTCCTTTAGTTGCCTGATAAATCTGCTCAATAACATATTGGGGTTTTATTTTTATGCTATCCTTATAAGTAAGCGGGTGTTTGGCTTTCCATTGTTCTATTGCAGCCAGCCATTGCTTAGTATCGGGCAGCTTATTCGATTCTTCCGCTAACTGAATTAGGATATTCTTTGCATCTCCCACAATCGGAATATCTACCTTGACATTCTTACTTATTGAGGAAGGATCAATATCAATGTGGATGATCTTTGCATGAGGAGCAAAGGCATCCAGTTTACCAGTAACCCGGTCATCAAAACGCGCTCCAATGGCAATTACCAAATCCGCATTCATAATTGCGTAATTGGCAAAGGCAGTCCCGTGCATCCCGAGCATGCCTAAACTGAGCGGATGGGTTCCTGGAAAACTGCCTAATCCCAATAGGGTCATGGTTACCGGAGCATTCAGTTTCTCTGCTAAATTTTTTAGTTCTGTATGGGCACCAGAAATAATTACTCCTCCGCCAGCGTAAATCAAAGGGCTCCTGGATTTAGCAATCAGCCGAGCTGCTTTTTTAATCTGGCCAGGATGACCAAAATAATTAGGTTTATAACCCTTAATCTCTACTTCTTCTGGCCAGACAAAATCTGCTTCATGGGTCTGCACATCAACCGGGATATCAATAACTACTGGCCCGGGTCTTCCGGTTGAAGCAATATGGAATGCCTCGCGCACAGTACGAGTTAAATCGCGAACATCCTTCACCAGATAATTATGTTTAGTAATCGGCCGAGTAACGCCAGTAACATCTGCTTCTTGAAAGGCATCATTTCCAATAAGATGAGTTTTAACCTGACCGGTAATCGCAACTAATGGAATCGAATCCATATAGCTGGTAGCAATACCAGTAGTCAGATTAGTTGCCCCTGGCCCAGAGGTAGCAATACATACCCCTACCTTGCCGGTTGCCCGCGCATATCCATCTGCAGCATGGGCTGCGCCTTGTTCATGGCGAGTGAGGATAAATTTGATTGGTGAATCATACAATTGGTCAAATATAGGTAGAACCGATCCTCCTGGATAACCAAACATTACCTGTACACCTTCGCGTTTCAATGATTCGAGTAGAATCTGAGCACCCTTCATGATAGCACTGCTCCTTTGTCAGCAGAACTGACTGATTTAGAATAGCGAGCTAAATATCCAGATGTAATCTTGGGTTTATGCGGTTTGAATTGCCTTAAGCGTTTATTAATCCCTGCTTGTGTAAGCAGGAGCTCTATTTTTCGCTTTGCTATATCAATCTTGATTCTATCACCATTTTGGATAATTGCAATTGGTCCTGCAGCCTGAGCTTCTGGTGAAATATGGCCAATACAAGGACCGCGCGTGCCACCGGAAAATCTTCCATCGGTGATTAAGGCAACTGATTTAGCTAATCCCATGCCCACAATAGCAGAAGTAGGAGAAAGCATCTCGCGCATACCTGGTCCGCCTGCAGGCCCCTCATATCTAATTACCACTACATCATTATATTTAATCTTCCTGTTCATAATCGCTTTCATTGCGCTCTCTTCAGAATCAAAGGTGCGTGCATTACCAATGAATTTGAGTCTGTTCTTATCCACTGCTGATTGCTTAACCACGCATCCATCAGGTGCTAAATTACCATAAAGAATGGCAATCCCGCCTTGTTTATGATATGCCTTACTGTTTGGCCTGATTACATCCTCATCGTAGATAATTGCCTTCCTGGCTATCTGTTTAATCTTTGTACCGGCTACGCTGGTGTTATCCTGTAGTTTAGACAGGAGCCTGTTTAAAACCGCAGGAATCCCACCGGCGATATCCAAGTCCTGCATAAAATACTCTCCCGCCGGACGCAGATTAACTATATGGGGGGTAGTCTTGCTTATCCGGTCAAAATCCCTTAAGCTGAGCTTAACCCCTGCTTCAGATGCCAAAGCCATAAGGTGTAAAACTGTGTTTGTTGAACCGCCCAAAGCCATGTCTAGGAGAATGGCATTAGTCAAAGACTTTTTATTTATTATATCCTGAGGCTTTATATTCCTTCTTACCAAACTGACAATCCTCTGTCCGCTCTCATAGGCAATCCTTTTCTTTTTATTTAATACAGCAGGGGTGGTTGCGCAAAAAGGAAGAGAAAAGCCCATTGCCTCAGTGAGGCAACTCATTGTATTTGCTGTGTACATGCCCTGGCAGGAACCGCAGGAGGGACAAGCCTCAATTTCCAAAGCCTGCCTTTGCTTCTCAGTAATTTCCCTTTTCTTAAATCGGCCTACTGCCTCGAAAGTATCTCTTACTAAAGAAAGTCGCAGCTTACCAAAGTTCCCGGCCAGCATCGGACCAGCGGTTACTACTATAGCCGGGATATTTATCCTTAGTGCACCCATAATCATGCCTGGGGTGATCTTATCGCAGTTAGTAAGTAATACCAGACCGTCCAAAGCATTGGCAAGAGAAATTGATTCAATTGCATCAGCAATTAATTCTCTTGAGGGCAAAGAATAATTCATCCCCGAATGGCCCATGGCAATTCCATCACAAATGCCCGGTATCCCAAAGATAGAAGGGGTCCCTGCCTGATTCTCAATGCCCCTTTCAATATACCTTTCTAAATCACGCATACCAATATGTCCGGGAATTAAATCAGTAAAGGAAGAGGCAATGCCAATTAACGGCCTGTTTAAATGCGAGGTTGATAACCCGGTTCCGTAGAGTAAGGCACGGTTGGGCATTCGCTCTAAACCCTTTTTCATCTTATCAGAACGCATAATTACCCCTTTGTTAAACTACTATTATTAGTTACTGAAATTTAATCTGCTCCCTCAAAATGTTCTTGCTGGGCTATTTTTATCTCTTGCTTGCGTGGGCGTTTGATTACCCTCTTGAGAGAAATATATTTATCGGTCAACTCCTTAGTATTAACCACGTTTAACTGCTTAAATAGAAAATCAAACTTATCTTCAATAGGAGCCACTATCGCATCCCTGGTCTCCTGAGCAAGATTCATAATCTCTTTCTTAAATGGGCCTAATGCCTTTTTTCTGGTCTTATAGATAAATTGCTCTTCAGTCTGTCCGTCTTTCTTCTCCGCCGCCAGATTTTCATTCATCCACTCATACATGCGGTTCTTTAGATCTTGAGGAAACTGCGCACTTTCGTAAACCATATTCTGGAATTCAGTTGCCAGATGGACCTCAACTGCTTCCACCTCCACGAATTTATGAAATGCCTCAGAAGGTAAAGTAGAGGCCCCGTGTTGAACACAACCTCCTAAGCCAAATTCCTGACGGGCGATGCGCGATAGATCCCTTAAGGTATCAAAATCAATGTTTACCTTGGCAATTGTGCCATCAGGCAAAACCACACCGCCATGAGAAGTACCGGTTTGCACGCTGATCTTACTAATGCCCTGTTTTCCCTTGCGTAGGCGCTTCTTGAATCCGTTCATAAATGCACGTAGCTCATCGGGTGTTGAATTCTTACCTCCCACCTCACCAATCTCCCCACCCACAGAAATCTCTATACCGCGGGGCTGAATCTTGCGTATAAATTGAGTAAGCTTAGCACAGGTATCATAATTAAAATATTGCTGCTTTTCTATCCGGGTTTTTGATAAATCAACTAAAGTTGAGGAATCTATATCAATATTGTAGAACCCAGCCTCAACTGATTGGTTAATCAGGAGGATTAAGCCATCAATTTCCTTTTGGGAATCGTCAAGGAATTTCTTTGCATTAGCCTGAAAATGGTCGCCCTGAATAAACACTGGACCCTGATAACCCTCCTTAATTGCCGCAGCCAGAATACAGGCACTATATTCTATCGGTGGTTGACTGGTATATCCCATTTCTGATCGGGCAATCTCAAAGATAAAACAACCTGCATTATTTTTCTTTGCCACTCTAAATATTGCCCGAGCTAAATCAAGGGTTAAGGTTCTTAGGTTTATTGCGGGAACCGTAAAATTAGGAGCAAACCCTCCCCGACCACGAGCAAGATAAAGCTCATTTATCGAAGCCGGATAGATTCCCTTTTTATAAGCAATATCGAAAATCCTCTTGCCCAGTTTACTCTTCATCTCTAAATCATCGCTTGAAACCAACTCTTTAGCTAATTTTAATACATCAATCGGACGGCGCCCCATAATCTTAAATCCTCCTTATCAAGTTCCCAACTCCCAACTTGCCAAATACTTCTTTTGCAGTGGGGTGAGATTATCAATTTTGATTCCCATTGATTTTAATTTTAATTTAGCGATATTTCTGTCAATCTCCTCAGGTACCCGATAAACCTTATTTACCAATTTCTTATGATTCTTAAATATGTACTCAACGCTTAAGGCCTGATTGGCAAAACTCATATCCATAACCTGGGCAGGATGGCCTTCAGCGGCTGCTAGATTCACCAGACGACCCTCACCCAAAAGGTAGATTCGGCGACCATTGAACAA
>JASFIK010000110.1:0-4913 GCA_050122705.1 Candidatus Omnitrophota bacterium
CTTCTGGGCAAGGGGTGCACAGGGTGGCGAGGTCATTCAGAAATTTGGAGTGGGTGGAATAGGGATTGGCAAAGATGTTCCTTATCCTGATTCTTGTGTTGTAGAGACCGAGCCAATTGAATTGACTGATGTTTGGAAGCAATATACGATAAATCTGTCTGGTTATGACCTTTCCTACATCAATGGAGGATTTTCCTGGACAATTACCTCTGATTCCAACCCTGATGGAGCCACCTTTTATCTGGATGATATAAAGTTTGAGGCAGACCCGGACATGAAACCCGAGTCAAAAAAGGCAGAGGCAATGCCGTTTTATATTTATTCTGACAGGGGCGCAATCAGCAATCACTTTATTCCTTCTGGATATATGCCGGCTACCGCTTCCCAGGATGTAAAGCTTAATCAGTCTAATGAAGAAAATCCTTATCTGGGAGAAACCTGTATCGAGGTTTCCTACAATGATAACTCCGGCACCCGCTGGGCAGGAATCTATTGGCAGCAACCAGCAAATAATTGGGGAACCCAAGATGCTGGCTATGATTTATCCACTGCCGAGAAACTGACTTTTTGGGCGCGCGGGGAAAGAGGCGGAGAAAGGATTGAGGAATTTAAGGTGGGTGGAATAATGGGCGAGTACTCTGATTCGGATTCTGCTAGTATTGGCCCGGTTATATTGAATAGCGAATGGACGCAATATACCATTGATCTAAGTGGCAAGAATATGTGTTATATCATTGGTGGCTTTTGCTGGTCAACCAACATTGATGTCAACCCAGAGGGCGTTACCTTTTATTTGGATGAAATAAAGTATGAATAGGCTCAAGTCCCAACTGGGAAGCAAGAACCAAGGGGCAAGAGGATCCTTGCCTCTTGGTTCTTTTTTCTTGGTTCTGGTTAGTTTTTTCTTTATCATTGGAATGGCCAGACAACCAAAACCCGCAGTTTACATCCGCAAATATAAAGATAGCCGATATCAGCTGCTTGTAGACAATAAGCCCTACATTATAAAAGGGGTTTGTTATAGTCCCGTGCCAATTGGCCAGAATCATGAATACGATTTATTTTCTGATCCCAATAAGCCATGGATAGCCGATGGAAGGTTAATGAAAGAAATGGGCATAAATACTGTACGCTTTTATGGAATAGGAGATAATCCTGAGCAGGTAAAACAGGTTATCCGCGATTTATATCAACTTTACGGCATTCGCAGCATATTGGGGGACTGGTTATCTTTTTGGGAGTATCCTTGTCCTCGTTACGGTGACGAAGATTTTAGAGAAAAGGCCAAGAGGAAGGTTTTGGATATGGTTAATCTATATAAGGATGAGGAGGGGGTGTTGTTTTGGGTCTTAGGTAATGAGAATAATTATTCCTTTTCTGGACGGATTAATCCCTGGTCAAGTGAAGAAATTGAATGCGAACCAGATCCTGCTAAACAGATATCTATGCGCGCCAAGATATATTATTCATTTGTAAATGAGTTAGCACATGAGATTCACAAGATCGATCCTAATCATCCAGTTGCTTTGGGCAATGGTGAGCTTCTTTGGCTCGATGTTGCCAACCAGGTATGCCCTGATATTGATTTAGTTGCCTGTATTATTTATCGCGGTAAGAGTTTTGGCAACCTCTTTGAATCTCTAAAAAATACTTTTGACCGACCAGTAGTACTTGCTGAATTCGGAGCAGATAGCTGGGATGCTTATAAAAAAAGGGAAGACCAAGATATGCAGGCCTATTTTTTAGAATTACAATGGAGAGAAATTTATAAAAATTTATACAACCATAAAGATGGAGCAGGGAATTGCTTGGGTGGCACTATCTTTGAGTGGACTGATGAGTGGTGGAAACATTATGAGTATGCAGTAGCTTCTTGGCCAGTTCACGATACCGGCGCAGGCTGGTCCAACGGCTCTTATTATTTTGATATTCGAGTCGAAGGCAATATGAATATGAACGAGGAGTGGTTTGGTATCGTAGCGATATCCGAAGAATTACAAGAGGGAATAAATAAACGCATTCCCCGCAGGAGCTATTATGTATTGCAGGAATTATGGAAGAATCCTGAGGGTAAGCCAGAATTCAAATATCAAAAATCAAAATAATAATATAACGATAAGTTGCAAAATAAAGTCCTTGACTTGTATTTTTTCTTAGGTAATATATAATCAAAAAGATGCGCTAAATAAAATTAGAGTATGTGTAGAGTATCGTAGTAACTTATTATAACGGTGCAAGATGCGTCCGGTATCCTTTAAAAATCGAGAACTAACTGAGAAAGAAAAACGCAGCATAGATATTCTAGAGATCCTCAGGCGCTTTGGTCCAATCAGTCGACCAGAGATTTCGCAGAGATTGGGAGTAAATATTGTGACGGTTTCCAATTATATTGAGGAATTTATTAAGAATAAACTGGTTGTAGAAAAGGCGCTGGATATTTCTGAAGGAGGGAGGAGGCCAGTTCTCCTCGACCTTAATCCGCGGATAGCTTATGCAGTAGGGGTGGGTTTGAATTTGACCAGCATGGTGGGGCTTTTGGTTGACATCAAGGGGAATATTGTGCTTAAAACACAACTCAAGAGACCAGGAACTTCAGTAAAGGAGGTTTTAGAAACCGTCTTAGAGATAACCCGCGAGATTCTCCGACGCTCTAAGGATTATACCCAGAATATCCGGGGGATTGGTATAGGCATGGCCGGGATTATCAATAAACAAGACGGCTTAATTCATTGGCCGGAGAGGATAAGCAATCATAATTATACCTATGCCTCAGTAAATCTTCCCTTAAAAGATTTAGTGGAAAAGGAATTTGGTTTACCCACCAGTATTGAAAACGATGCTACTGCTGCTTGTTTTGGCGAGCAGTGGTTGGATTTAGAGCCAGGGATAAAAGATATCCTGTATATGGTTTCAGGCGTAGGTTGCGGGATAATGATTAATGGTCAGATCTATACGGGAAGTAAGGGTTGTGCGGGAGAAGTCTCTATCCATAACTACAAACAGGACCATTTATTTAACTGCTCTTTAGGCTCTCCCTGTTTTCTCAAGCGCTGGGAGATTGATTTAGGCATAGTTGAGGAAGTAAAAAATAGATTTGCGGTTAATCCTGAACAGGCCAGCCAGCTTAGCAAACTGGTTAATAATAAAGCAGAGGATATAGATTTGAAGAATATTTTTCTGGCTGCCCGGGAAGGCGACAAAATAGCAAAAGAGACTTTGGAAATTGCCGCAAAGCGACTGGGAATAAGGATAGCTTATTTGGTGAATATATTTAACCCCGAGGTGGTGGTTATCGGCGGCGGCCTTGAAGAAGCAGGAGAAGATTTTCTGGTTAAGGTTGAGCAAACAATAAGAGAGTGGGCATTCAGGGAAATGACTGAAGATTTAAAGGTGGTGTATACGCAATTAAAAGAGAATGCTGTGGCCTTAGGTGCAGCTAGTCTGGTAGTGCGCGAGGTATTTGCCCACATATAAACAATAAAGGGATTGCCATGGGAGACAAACTTAAAATTATTGTTATCGCGCTGGCAGTATTATTAATGATCAGCCTTTTTCTTATTTTTATTACTCAAGGTGCAAAGTCTAAGTTAGAGCGGGAATATAATCTTACTAAACAAAGACTAACTCAGGAGAATAAAGCACTTGCCAGTAGGCTAGAGAGCATATTGGCAGAAAACAGAAGTCTGGAGGGTAAATTAGGAGTGGTTCAGGATGATTTAGAACGCATTTCCTCTGAGAAAGAGCAGTTCCAACAAAAGTATGAATTAGTAAGTAAAGAAAGAGAAGCGCTGCTGGCGCAGTCAAAATCATATGCGCAGTTTGAGAAAAACCTGGAATCCCTTGAGAAAGAGAATCAGGTATTAAAGGAGCAGATAGCTAGCCTGGAAAAAGAAAAACGTACATTAGAAAATAATTTACAACAAACAAAACAGGATAAAGCAAGCTTTGAACAAAAGATTGCCCAAGCAAAACAGATTTTAAAGCAAAAGCCTTCCTCTGCGGCGGTATATGCAAAGGAACAAGAACTAAGCGTAACCCAGGAGGCCGGGGTATGGTCTGTAGATTTACCCCCCATAGTAGTCTCGCCGCAAATTACCTCTGGCGTTGAATCATCATCTTCACTGAGCGGAGAAATTCTTAATGTAAATACAGAATACGCTTTTGTAGTAATCAACCTAGGCCAACAGATGGGGGTTCAGGAAGGTATGGTTTTTGATGTTTTCCGCAGCAATAAGTTCTTAGGCAAGATTGAGGTTATTCAGCTGCGTGAGCGGATTGCTGCTTGCGATATAATTCAGGCTGATGTGCTTTTTAAGACCGGCGATAGTGTAAGATATTGAAAGCCCGAAAAACCCCAAGAAAGTCAGCAATTTCCATTGAGGATGTTGCCCGCGAAAGTGGAGTTTCCCCTGCCACAGTATCACGCGTAATCAATAATCTGCCTTCGGTAAAGGAAGAGAATCGACAGAGAGTTATTGCAGCTATCAAAAAGCTTAAATTTCAACCCTCGGTGTATGCGCAGCGTTTGGCAAAGGGAAAATCTAATGTGGTGGGGTTGATTATTCCTCGCTATGAAGGCGTATTTTATTCCTTTTATGTTTTAGAGTTGATTCGCGGCATTGGGACAATGTGTGATGTGTTAAAGTTAGATTTACTACTGCATTTGACCTCTGCTGAGCCATCACTTAATCTAAAAGGCGCCGGCGGCATAATCTTTGCTGATATAATTGGCAATCAACGACACTTGGAATATGCCTTAGAACAAGATATTCCCTGCGTGGTAATTAATCACTATGTGGAGAGCCTTCCCGTGTCATGCATCTCAATAGATAATACAGCAGGAGTTAAAGAATCAGTGGATTATCTGATTAGCCTTGGCCATAGGCGCATTGCTCATATAACCGGAGATTTAA
>JASFIK010000111.1:0-4851 GCA_050122705.1 Candidatus Omnitrophota bacterium
TTTAGATGTCTTGAATATATTTGATTTGGTTATTCCCTATGTTGCTTTGGCTCAAGCTATTGGCAGGATTGGCTGTCTTTTAAATGGATGTTGTTTTGGATTAGAGAATTCATGTTTTGGGATTTACTTTGCCAGCCATCAGGCGGTACTTATTCCTACTCAACTTTATTCCTCTTTAGCTTTACTGGGGATATACGTTATTTTAAGGCTAATTCAGATACGAGCGCATCAAAAGGGCTCGATCTTCTATTTGTATCTTCTGCTTTATTGTTTATGGCGCTTTTTTATTGAATTCTGGCGTGGTGATAGTAGAATTTTTATGTTTAACCTTTCAATCTTCCAGATTTTCAGCATCGTTTTATTTATCCTATCCGTAATAATGCTAGTCAGAATCAAACGGCGATCCTAAAAAGCAGATAAAGAATTCCTAAAACTTAACCACTACCGAAAATATACCAAGAATGAGAGAATTTACCCTAAAGGTTCTTTCCAGTGACTCAGGGATGCGCCTGGATTTATTTCTCTTAAGATTTTCACAAACACAGCAGCTGAACTTATCGCGTAACTTTATACAAAAGTTAATTCAGCAAAAGCTGGTAATTCTAGAGGGTAAAACACTCAAGGCACATTATAAAATTAAACCAGGTGATGTGTTCAGATTGCAGATTCCTGAGGCGCAAACTTTGCTAATTGCGCCTGAAGATATTCCCCTGGATATTCGTTTTGATGACCGGGATGTAGCGGTAGTAAATAAGCCAGAAGGTATGGTTGTTCATCCTGGCGCAGGTAATTACCAGGGCACTTTGGTAAATAGTCTAATTTTTCATTTTCCAACCTTATCTTCGATTAACCCACTAAGGCCAGGGATTGTTCATCGTTTGGATAAAGACACTTCAGGATTGATAGTGGTCGCAAAAAATAATTTAAGCCATCATCATCTTGCGCGCCAATTTGCACAGCACTCAATTTTACGCCAGTATGTAGCCCTGGTAAAAGGGAGAGTAGAACTTAATGCTGATGTTATTGAGTTGCCGATCGGCCGCCATCCTCGGCAGAGAGAGAAGATGAGCGTAAGTTTCCTTAAGCAGCATAGATATGCAAAAACAAAGTATCGAGTATTAAAACGCAATCCACACCTTACCCTACTTGAGTTAACCCCATTTACTGGCCGAACCCATCAACTTAGAGTGCATTTGAGTTTCATTGGGCATCCCATACTGGGGGATAAGAAATACGGCCGGAATATCAAATTTAGTCGTATGGCTTTACACGCTTACCGAATTGGCTTTGTCCATCCGCGCAGCAATAAATTTATTGAGATTAAAACTGACATTCCCAATGAGTTCCTGGAGGCGATATCTCCCAAATAAATTGAGTTAGCCCAAAATCAACTATAGTTTAAGAAAGAGGCTGATTTTTCTTGACTTTTATTAAGCAGAAGCTAAAATTAATTCAAATCAAGGAGTTATGAAAAAATGCCTAAGATAAAATGGCAAAGCGGCAAAGTAGCAGTAGTTATTCTGGCCATACTGTTCATATTATCTCTGGTTGGGGCAGTAATCGGATTTTATTCTTTTCAGGAAGAGAGGTTAAGGGTATTAACCCTGAATGTAGAACTTAAGGAACTCCAGGTAGAGAAGCGCATAATTGAGGATAAATTAACTGAATCAGAAATGATAAATAGTGACCTAGAGGATCAATTAGGAAACACACTCGTACAGGTAGAAGAGCTAAGCAGTGAATTAGAGCAGGGCGAGACTGAAAGAATTCAACTTAATTCTCAAATTGAAAAATTACAAGCTCAACTCAGGGAAGAAGAGAAGATAAAAAAGGAATTAGAAGCGCAAAAGACACAAGCGCAAGACCAGATAAACAGACTTCAGGCAATACTCAAGATAAGCAAGGAAGAGTTAGAATCACAGCTAAATAAATTTAGCACTGGTCAGGAAGTCGCATTGGGTAAGATTGTAGTTGGGCAGAAAGAGGAATTTCAAGAGAGTGTCTTAGAAGGGGGTCCTGATTATGTAGCTATAGTTTCGCCTAGCGCCTCGAATATAATAGAGGGTGAGGTATTAGTGGTAGATAAGGATTATGATTTCGCGGTAGTCAACTTGGGCAGTCAAGATGGTATAAATATCGGGGATAGGTTATTAGTTTATCACAATAGCAGTTATATTGGGGATATTCAAATTGAGAAAGCCCAAGAAGTAATGAGTGCGTGTGGCTTCCTGTCAGAAAATATTGAAGATATAATTAAAGAGGGTGATAAGGTAATTAAGAGATAATGCCATATTGCCGCATTAAGCCTGCCAGATCTATTTGCGGAGAGATTTTTCTTCCCGGAGATAAATCGATTGCCCACCGCAGTATAATTATCAGCGCAATCGCAAAAGGAAAGACATATATTGACAATTTTCCTACCAGCCGTGATTGTCGCACTACTTGCGATGCCTTTAAAAAATTGGGAATTAGGATATCTACAGTCAGTAAGTCTAAAGAATATCTCAACCTCTGCGTAACCGGCAATGGTCTTGGTTTAAAGAAACCCTCCAGACGCATTAATGTTACTGAGTCTGGTACGACAACTCGCCTTATCTTGGGGGTATTAGCTGGCCAGGAGTTTCCTGTCACTCTATTCACGCAAATAAAAAGCCTTAGTAATAGACCAATGAGACGCATCACCAAGCCCTTAAGAAAAATGGGAGCACAGATTGAGGCGCGTGAGGAAAGAAATAACGAATATCTTCCTATTCGCATTAGGGGAGGGAGCTTACGCAGTATTAGATATAAACTTTCTGTGCCTTCTGCTCAGGTAAAATCAGCGTTGCTACTTGCTGGCTTATATGCTAAGGGAATTACTAAAATCATTGAGCCGGTAAAAACCCGTGACCATACCGAGCGCATGCTGAAGGATTTTGGGGCAGGTATAAAAGTCAAAGATAAACTTATTTCTATAAGTAGCAAGAAAGAGTTAGTTTCACCAGGAAAAATCAATATTCCCGGAGATATCTCTTCAGCAAGCTTTTTTATTATTGCTGCGATACTCCTGCCACGTTCTCATTTACTGATAAAATCGGTCAGTTTAAATCCTACCCGCTTAGGTTTAATTCGAGTTTTAAAGCGCATGAAAGCACAGATTAAGCTTATCCCTCGCAGGCGCTCTGGCGGAGACCCAATCGGCGATATTGTTATTAAAAGTAGTAAGTTGTCTGGTACGAAAGTAAAAAGAAGCGAGATTCCTCAGCTAATTGACGAATTGCCCATTTTGATGGTAGCTGCCTGTTTTGCCAAAGGCAAGACAGTAATTGAGGGGGTGCAAGAGTTAAGGGTGAAAGAGACCGATCGAATAAATTCGATGCAGGCTAATTTAAGCAAGATGGGGGCAGAAATTGAAGTCAGTTATTCAAGCAGAAGCGCCGGGTTGCAGGAAAAGATAGTCATCCGCCCAACAGGTCGATTAAGGGGTGCAAGGGTGAGTAGTTTCAATGACCATCGCACAGCAATGAGCATGATTATTGCTGGTTTAGTTGCTGATGGACCAACCCTTATCGATGATGATAGATGTATTGCCAAATCCTTTCCGGGTTTTAGAAAGGTATTAAGGGGCGTAGTCAAATAAATATTATTTGACCTTATACCTTTTATATATTAAAATAATGAAAATTAAGCCTGTAAAGACTTAAAATGGGGAAGCTGATATGAATATCGATAAAATACTCGGATTTCGATTCAGGTTAAAAAAGGCATTTGATTATCTAGCGGGTCTATTTTCTAATGATATGGGAATAGACCTAGGCACCGCCACCACCTTGGTTTATGTGAAAGGAGAGGGCGTGGTTCTTTGCGAGCCCTCAGTAGTGGCAATTGAAAGGGGTACTAGCCACGTCTTGGCAGTAGGAGACGAGGCAAAGCGGATGCTTGGCCGTACGCCAGGTAACATAGTTGCTATTCGGCCAATGAAGGATGGGGTAATTGCAGATTTTGAGATTACTGAGGCAATGCTTAGATATTTCATAAAACGGGTGCATCATCGTAGGGTGTTAGTAAGACCGAGGATTATTATTGCTATTCCCTCCGGTATTACTGAGGTAGAGAAGCGAGCGGTAAGGGATTCAGCTGAACGGGCAGGCGCAAGAGAGGTGTTTTTAATTGAGGAGCCGGTTGCTGCTGCAATTGGCGTAGGTTTGCCTATTCAAGAGCCTATCGGAAATATGATTATTGATGTGGGTGGAGGAACAACAGAGATTGCCGTAATCTCCTTAGCTGGGATTGTCTTTTCAAGATCAATCCGCATTGGCGGAGATGAGATGGATGAAACAATAATTGAGTATTTGAAAAAAACCTATAATTTGATGGTTGGTGTACGCACTGCCGAGGATATTAAGATTAGGATTGGCTCTGCCTATCCTTTAGAGGAAGAGTTAAGCTTAGAGGTTAAGGGTAGAGATTTGGTAATTGGTTTACCCAAGGCGATAACTATAACATCCCAAGAGATAAGGGATGCCCTAAAGGAACCTTTAGATGCAATTATTGAAACAGTCAAGGTTTCTTTGGAAAGGACTCCTCCTGAATTAGCCGCAGATTTAATTGAACACGGGATAATCATGGCGGGGGGCGGTTCGCAATTAAAGGGTCTGGATAGGTTAATCTCAGAAGCAACCGGCCTTCCTGTACATGTTACTGATGAGCCATTGACTGCGGTAGCCCAGGGCACAGGTAAGGTTTTAAGCGAAATACGTTATCTTAAAAGAGTTACTGTTCCCATAAAGTCAGAGATGCATTCTTAATTCCTAAGATGTGTTTGTCAGAAATAAAAGGTTAATTACCCTCCATTCTATTGCTTTCCTGGTA
>JASFIK010000112.1:0-4757 GCA_050122705.1 Candidatus Omnitrophota bacterium
TATTTATGTTATACCAACATACCTATGCTGTAAAGTTTAATTTAAGGTATTTAAAGAATCTGTATTATATTCTGTCCGGGTAATCAGAAAAGATGCCGTCGACCCCCAGTGACTTCATTTGTTCAATATCTTCAGTTGCATTGGGGGTGTATACAAATACCTTGATTCCCCGTTTATGGGCATCATCTACCAGGGTTTGATTAATAAACTCTTTTGAAGGATGTAGCGAATAGGCATTTATCCTGGTTGCACATTCTGCATATCCAATAGATATTCCGGCAATCACTGCCCCGATTTTAACCTTTGAGGTTAGCCGGTTAAATTCAACTAATTCATAATGGTTGAATGAGGAGACAAGGAAATCATCCCAGGACCAGCGCTTTTCTTCTACATAACTTTGTATAATCTGAAAAACTACTCCTGCTGCACCCTCGCCCTTAATCTCAATGTTCACCTTTGTCCTTCGGTTAATAAAGTCTAAGGCCTCTTCTAAGGTGAGCACCCTTTGCCCCTTGCCCATATCATAGCCTTTTAGTTCCTGCAGGGTTTTTTTAACAACATAACCCGTATCATCGGTTACTAAATCCACTCTTTTATCATGAAATAAAACCGCCTGGCCTGTCTTACATAGGCAAACATCAAATTCTATCATATCCACATTTAACTCCAGAGCCTTCTTAAATGAAAGAATTGTATTTTCTGGCTCATATCCTCTGGCTCCCCGGTGGCCGATCCTTAAAATCATACTATCCTCCTTATTAAATTCTTTACTGCCTGAGCAATAGAAAGAGAACAAGTCAAACCAGGAGAATCAATTCCAATAAGATTCACCAATCCAGGCAAGTTGTCTTTAGACTCCTCCTTAATTAAG
This sequence comes from Candidatus Omnitrophota bacterium, assembly GCA_050122705.1. Lineage (GTDB taxonomy): Bacteria > Omnitrophota > Gorgyraeia > Gygaellales > JAHJCI01 > JASFIK01. The sequence goes on from JASFIK010000112.1 coordinate 872, forward strand.
AAGTCCCTAAAATCCTCCCCTGGCCCTTGTAGTTTTGCCCGAATTCCAGCCATATCCGGTGCAAGATCTGTTAAGTCAATAAATGGCAGAAAGCCCCGGACATCCTCATAAAAAGACCTTTTTTTCGATTCATCAATATCATACTCAATCCTATCTACATATTCAACATCTGGGCCGAGCCGTAAACTGCCAGCCAAATCAAGAGCCGTATGTATGCCTAAGCTAATGCCATCCTTAGGGGGAACCGGATAGATAAGCTGGCTAAGAAACCTTGCCTTATTCCCGTGAACCCTAAAATAATCGCCCTTACAGTATTTTAAAGTATACTCTTTTTTCTCAATACCCGCTAATCTAGCTATTTTGTCAGAATTAAGGCCCGCAGCATTCACTAAGACTTGCGTATTAAAACTAAAGGTGCCTTCTCTTTCATCCCTGACTGTAATTTTAAAGCCATCAGCGCATTTTTCTAAATCCTCTAAATTTGTGGCATAGGCAATCTGGACATTACGGCTTCCTGATTCGTCAGCAAGAGTTTTCATTAGGCCGTGTGAGTCGATAATTCCGGTTGAAGGAGAATAAATTGCAGCAATCGCCCGTATATGCGGCGCCATTTTATTTATTTTATCCTTTGCTATAAGCTCAAGGTCATCCACCCCGCTTTGTTTGCCATTTTCAAAGAGTCCTTCTAAGTCTTTTATCTGGTCATTGTTTACTGCTACAATCAATTTACCCAGTTTTTTATAACCGATTTTATTTTCCTCACAATAGGAATAGAGTAATTTTTTGCCTTCAACGCAGAGTTTTGTTTTTAGTGAGTCCTTAGGATAATAGATACCGGCATGGATAACCTCACTGTTTCTTGAGCTAGCTTCCTGACCAAAAGAGGAATTTCTCTCAATTACCACGATTTCGCTATAGTCTTTGGAAAGCTCTGCAGCAGTCGCTAATCCGATAACCCCTGCTCCCACAATAGTAATCTGTACCCTTTCCATTAGGTTGGCCTTTTTTGTATTGCCATAGCTGCAATCAGGGCTGCTCCTAAACCTGAACCGCCGGTGGTTAGCTGAAGGGAAATCTTTTTAGAACGGTCTTCTTTAAACACCTCCCAGGATAACTCTTTAAGTGCATCTTGCATATCCTGCCTGAAGTCTGTGTGTTTCTCAAATATGCTGCCATCTATGGCTATCACATGATGCTGATTAATCTGCTCATCAATATGCCTTACAATTGCAAATACAACTGCAGCAGTAATTTTTGCTGCCCGCATGGCAACCGCCTTACAAATATCCTTTATTATTCGTTTATCTTCTAAGCTGATATGTTCACTGTCAATGCCCCATTCCATCAATTGAGCGTGAATCTTTCCAAGCGAGGAAGAATTATCTTCAGCTATTCTTGTCATAAAGGGAGCTTGAAAACTCCCCTTTTTAGAAATCACAGCCATCTCATAATCTTTAAGTTTGCCATTAAATAAGAACCCCTTGTTTATATAATCTATGAGTACCAATCTAGTTAGTTCTCCAAGATATGCTCCGGAAACCATCTTCTCGGCTATATGCACACCCTTATTCATTGAATCTGCATCAAGTTGCTTATCATAGGCGTTTTGGGTTACTTGACTGAAGTTGCCTGATTCAATATTAATAATCATTGTCTGCCGGTCAAACTTAGCCCTTTGTTCAGCAGTCAACTTATCAATCTTTTCTAATGACTCCAAGTAACAAAAATTAGTTCCCGTTCCTACAATCCCTGCGATATCACAGTTTTCATCTTGATACCTTCTGGCAATTAAGGTTGCAACAGTATCGTTATTTAAAGATACCACCCTCACCACGTTATCCAAGCCAGCCCTTGATATGGCATTTCTTAATAATTGAACCGCGTCTTTATTAATAATATCAGGTATATTAAATTCCTTGGATAGGCTATTTACCAAAGCCTTATCTATAGCTAACTTGGTTATCGCAAATGAGAAGGTAAAGCCGAGATTGTACGGCTTTTTATATTTATATCTCATAATCTGCTTTTGGTGTTTTTCTAAAAAGAGATAGATGTAGCGCACTATTCCCGCAAAAAGCTCATCTGCGCTAACCTGTGTATAGTCATAATTAATCCCTCTTTCCCGCTCTTGGTCAGTTGTCTTAAGGGTGTATTTTTCAAGGATTACCTTAGGCCTCTTTCCTCTTCCCGGTAAATAAATAGCAAGGATGCGCAGTGTCGAGCCGCCCAAATCCAATGCTAAAAAAACTCCCTTCTCTTTACTAGTGAGATGGGAAATAAAGGTAGGCAGCATTGCCAATGAGCCTTCCTCTGCCCTCAGGCCCTTTTTCATCTCTTTTTGGAATGAGTCAGCAATGTCAGCCATTTCTCCAGGAAATAGGTGAAAGGCCTTTTGGTAACCAAATATGTCTCTTTCCATTTTTGCTATCACTCCTTTCGCAAACATCTTAGCTACAAGAGCTCCAGGTAATTCGTTAAGTTTATCTGGGTAAGGCTGAGGACCGATGAGTGCGGCGTTGCTGGAAGTGTTAATACTCAATCCTGAACGCATCAGCTCTTTATTTTTTCTTTGAAATTCCTGTTTGGTCTGCTCGTCACTCAACTTACAAACCTTATAGTTTAATATGCCTCCCCTCTGTTTAAGTATTTCCTTAACCGAGTCGGGTAAACGCTTCAGGGTAAGCACCTCACTGGCAGATTGGCGGGCGTTAATTATTACATCCTGAGCAAATGACTGAGGCTTAGCTTGATAAGCATTAGGAACCGGGGCATATGGTGCTTGGCTCGGATAGAAATAATTGAATGCATCAGAGAAATCTTGTAATTCTTGTTCGGTTAATATTAAACTTATCCCTGAGTCTTTAAGTTCAATTCTCTCCCATACGCCTGCCCATTGAAGGAGTAAGGGATTACCTGATGAACCAGCTTTTTTTAGTTCAAATAGGGCTATATATGTACCTATCTCAGTATTAGAATGAGCTCCGAAATCAGGAAACCCCTCACCGTTAAAAATAATCATTTTTGGGGAGATTGTTTTAATTAACACCTTAATCTTATTAATATCCTCCGACTTTATTGCCAGCGGTCTGCCCAGGGTACCGTAAAAGCTTACCTCAAACGGCCAATATATGTTGTGATAATCTATGCCTAAATAGATCAAGGCAGAGGCTGCTTCTGTAAATCTTACCGAGGTTTTAAGATAGCGCATAATATCTATATCTACTGCCCCATTTTGAATTTTCTTTTTCTCAACCTCGTTTAAAAACTCCCTTAATTTAGCGATATCCTTTCCTAAACCATACCTTTGATTCAAATCTATTAATAAAAGTCGAGCGCGTAATTCCTTTTCTTTTTGGCTCATATACGGCATGACTTCGTAATCTAAATGCGGAATCTGCTTGCGGCTTTTTCTTTCCTTAATCAGCTCTTTGAGTAATCCTTCTTTAGATTGCAGGTTAAGATTATGTTTTTGTTCTTGGGTTAAGTTTCCAGCAATCGCCAGCAGATCTAAGATATAATCGCTATAAACCGCAGTGTATCCTAATGAGGTATAGCAGGCGTGTATTTTATAAGCCCCCGCTAGCTCTTTGAGTAAGTGCATTGAGCTTAAGAAATCATCGTCCATATGCGGATTGATCAAGAGAATATTATCGCCTGGCTTAACCGCGCAGGCCTTTAGTTTATCGATTATTTGATTAGGTCTGATGATGCTGGATGTAATTGCCTCTGCCTTGTGCTGTTCTTGTCTAGATTTAAATTTTTCAGTACTTAACTGCCTGGCTGAAGTCTTATCCAATACATATACTCCCGGGCAATTCTGGGTTAGGCTTAAGGGATAGCGAATATCATAGTTGCCTTCAATCGCTTTTGCTACAGAACTGCTCTT